>NZ_BCUZ01000084.1 GCF_001591485.1 Neobacillus fumarioli NBRC 102428
GAGATGATGGAGGCCGCCTAAGATCATGTTGACCACTTTGTTTGAAACATTTGGATCGTCATAACCTTCGGGTAATTTCCATGAATGGTTTGATTGAACCATTAAGTTAACACTATCTGCAATCGCTTGATAATCGACACCAGACACAACGTTGCTGCCGCAGAGCACGGTCTCCGGTCTTTCCGTACTATTCCTGATCGTGACGGCTGGTACATGAAGGATGCAGCTTTCTTCTTGAACCGTTCCGCTGTCAGTGATCACGCAGCGTGCATGCTTTTGAAGTTTGACGAAATCAAAGAATCCAAAGGGTTCACTGAAGTGAATTAGCGGTTCTCCCGAAACAATATGAAATTTTTTCATTCGATCGCGTGTACGTGGATGTACACTGCATATGATGGGGATTTGATGTTGTTTCGCAATTAGCTTTAGTGCATCTACGATGTGACGGAGCCGTTCTTCATTATCGACATTTTCTGCACGGTGGGCTGTTACTACCATATATCCATTAATAGGAATGCCAATAATCTCTAAGATGTCACTTTTATCAATTTTTTCTTTAAAGTGCTGAAGCACTTCATAAATAGGATTTCCCGATACCCAAATCCTATGATTCGGGACCCCTTCTCGTATTAAATTTTCCCGACTCAGCATCGTATAAGGCAAATTAAAGGATGAAACAGCATCAATTGCTTTTCGGTTAATCTCTTCGGGTACAGATGTATCGAAACAGCGGTTTCCTGCTTCCATGTGGTAGACAGGCACACCTATTCGTTCTGCAAGCAGGGCACAAAGGGCACTATTCGTGTCACCCAATAAAAGAATCTTATCCGGTTTCTCCTTTGTGATGATATTTTCCACTTCTGAAAACATTTCTCCGACTTGATGACCAAATGTGTGAGAGCTTAATTGGATTTTGTAGTTAGGCTGCCTAATTTCCAGTTGTTCAAAAAACAGATCGCTAAGAGAGCGGTCATAGTTCTGTCCAGTATGAACGAGAATATGATCGGTTAACCTATCCAGCTTTTGAATAATCAGACTTAACCGAATGATTTCCGGGCGTGTTCCAAGAATAGTCATTACTTTCAATAGTATTCAAACTCCTTTTACAATAAGGTAACTTATGCATACTATGATGTACGAGTAGAAAAATTGCTAATGAAATTGTCCTATTCCATATGTGACGGTCTGATTACAAACGTATTGGATTCTCACCCTTTGTATTTTTAAGAATAACTTGGAAAATGCTATTTCATAAGGAGGGGAACTGACTTGTTTGATCAAGCCATTAAAGCGATACCCAATTTATTTACACTTGGAAATTTATTATGCGGTGTTCTTTCGATCACCCTGAATATGAGCGGATTCTTGGAACTAGCCTCTATTATGATTTTCTTTTCTGCGACTTTAGATGTTCTTGATGGAAGAATCGCGAGAAAATTAAATGTGAATAGTGAATTTGGTGTGGAACTAGATTCTCTTGCTGATATTGTCAGTTTCGGTGTTGCTCCGGCGCTCTTGTTTCATTCGATCGCAGCACCTTCCATCTTAACTTCCCTAGCGTTTATCCTTTTCCCGATGATGGGGGCATTACGATTAGCCAAATTTAGTGCCAAACCGACGATTGGGTATTTTAAAGGGTTGCCAATTCCGGCCGCTGGACTGCCACTAGCCGGTATGGGGTTTTTTTCTTACAGCAATCCGTGGATCACCTTAATCCTTGCCATTTTAATGGTCAGTCCAATTAAAATTAAAAAACTTTAAGCCGATCCGAAATAGAAGGTCATAGGTTGGGGATATAAAGCCTGGATCATCTTTAGGGAAATAGCCAGTTATTTCCTTTGCATTTTTCTAGCTGGAAGGGGAGAAACTAACCATGTTACAACCTAAAGGGAGGAAAAGAAAATGACAAAAGTCCAAGATATTATGACAAAAGATGTAAGGGTATGTACACCGCATGAGCCGGTAACTGCCGCAGCAAAAATTATGCGGGAAGTTAATTGCGGTTCTGTTCCTGTTTGTGAAGGGAAGAAAGTGGTTGGCATGATCACCGACCGTGACATTGTTATCAATTGCGTAGCTGATGGTAATGATTGCAATTCTGTTCATTGCCATGATTGTATGACATCTGATGTAATTACTTGCTCACCGGATACAGATGTACACGAGTGTGCTCGTATGATGGCAGAGCATCAAATCCGTCGCATTCCAGTTGTCCAAAATGGGGAAATGATTGGCATTTGCGCGATTGGAGACTTGGCAACCGTTGACATTCATATTAATGAAGCAGGGGATGCATTAAGCCATATTTCACGTCCGCTTCAATAAGAAATTTTAAAGCAAAAGGCAGCAGGGAATTCACCGGCTGCCTTTTGCTTTTTCTTTTTTTCTGATTCCTGTTGTGAAAAGTATTACAATTTTCTTGTTAGAAAAGTATAATCAGGAATGGGAGTTGAGAGGAATGAACAAAAAAGACATTGCCAATATACGGAAACAATTTAAATTAAATAACCATTTAATGAACATCCGTGAAATCTTTAATGTGTATGTACAGAAAGAATCAGGGGAGATTTACCATCATGCGAGCCAGCCGTTTCAAATGCTAGAGCAGGAAGCGCAAGAATTGTTTTTGGCAAATTTCAAAAAGGTATTAACAGGTCATCTGGATACGAAACTGTTTGAGTTGAAATTTAAACGAGAGGTAGAAGACAGCACGCAGGCCATTCTCTATGAAGGAATACAAGCAGATTCGACAGAAGATTGGAAAGAATATATGCTGGAAATTGTCGGAAAAATGTTTGCGCAAACCGTTTTTGATTTTGATACTGTCGTGACATTTATCCGGGGGGAATATCGAAAGCCAACCCGAAAAAGGGATTCAGAGTCTGAAGAAGGCGGGGATGACGAAGTGTATGCCAATCCGTTTATCCTTTGCAGTCTGAACAAAACAGATCAGCCGAAAAAAGCCTTAATGTTTGATTATATTGAGAAAGAATTTAAGTCGTATCATGTCTTTGATCCAATAATTAATTTGGACTCTCCATTAACTGGCTTTCTTTTTCCTGTATTTAACGACAATGCTCAAGATGTAAACCATATTCTATATTGTGCTGGAAAAGCCAATCAACCGGATGAGAGATTTATTGAAGAGGTTCTGAATTGTGAAGGGATCATCACGGCCCAAGAGGATAAAGACTGTTTCGATCTAATTTTAAAAGAAGTCATGGGCGATGAAGTGGACTCCCGAGTTATTTCGAATGTGTATGAAGAAATTGATAAGCTAGTGCAAGAGAATGAAGAAAATGAAGAAAGCGAAGTTCCTACATTGGATTATCGGGATATCGAGCGCATTTTAACCGTAAGCGGGGTAGAAAATGTTGAACCGGCCAAAGTCGAACATGCTTTTAAGTCAGTCGTAGACGATGAAAAACATGAATTCAAAGCTAGCAGCCTAGTTCCCAAGTCAATCAAAATCAATACAAAAGTCGCCGATGTAACCATTGACCCAAAAGACTTAAAATATGTCAAATATATTACATATCAAGGAAAACGCTGCTTATTGCTGGAAGTCGATGAAGAGGTAGTTGTGGAAGGATTTCGATTGGAATCGGAGACTTTGTAATTAAGACCGCGAGAGGGTACGGTTATGTTTGGTGTAATGTCATTTGGTTTGATGTAATGAGAAGAAAATCCTTCCTTTAAATAAAACAGCCACTTCAGGGGCTGTTTTATTTTTCCCCTATCTTTTTCCACTGCTCCGGCTTATTCAAAACTTAAGAATTTTTGCCTCCATTTCTTCAGATTTGGATTCTAAAGTATGACTATGAATACAAATCAGTGGGGTGATGAATAATGAAAACTCTTTCTTTCTTATTTGAATATATTGTGAATCCAACATCAGTTAGTGCCATCCTTCCCAGTTCAAGGTTTCTGGGAGACAAAATGATAGAAGGAATTGATTTTAAAACAGCAAAATACATTGTTGAATATGGGCCAGGCACAGGCGCATTCACAGAAAATACTTCTTGAAAAGAGAAACCCTCATAAATTAGAAATCTTATTTCGGTGCCATCCTTCAATTGGTTTTAACCCAGGAAAATTTGTGTCTTCCATCATATGGAAGACGCAACGTAAAAACCTTGTTTTTTCATAATCAGGCGTATTTCTTTAGGATGAGGATACCACGTACCTCATTAGTGGATTTAATATACGTATTTTCACTCCTTTTGAAGTCGTGTGCGAACAAAAAGCGCTGCAGAAACGGCTACTACAGACAGGATGGCTGCGAAGGCAGTTGCGCCGATTGTCAGCCCCATGACATCGATCAGGTAGCCCGTGCAAACGGGTAAGATGGCAGCTGGGATATAGCCGCCAATGTTGAGTACTGCGTTCGCTTCAGCCCTGCGATGTTCTGGGACATGAAGGCTAATTAGCGTCAGACCCCAGAGTTGTCCGAGGCCCTGACCAGCACCGGCTAGAACGGAGGAGATCACAATCAGCGGGGCAACAGAGGCATTGACGGCCACCGCAACACTGATCATAGACAGAAAAATGGGAGAAGCACCTGTCAGGAAAATTGTTCGAACGTGTAGTTTCTTGACCGCGAACTGTACGCCTGTTGCCGTCAGGAACATGATACAGGCCGTGCCTCCCGCGATAAGAGGGCTGGTGACGTGTAGAAGCTTTGCCAGAAGCGAGGGACCGAGCGCTAATATGAAGGATGTAGCTGTAATGCCAGGTGCGAAAATGGCGATTCCGAATGCTAGGTCCAGTCGATTTACTTTAGGTACACTTGGCAAGTGCAGACGCCAGTTGTTCTGTTGATGGGAGTGAATATGTCTTTTTGGTAGTGTTCCTGCAACGACAAAAGCGGTCGCCAATACAGCAAGTTCGACTGCAAAGATTGGAACCACCGGCTTTGCCAGTGCCACAGCCAAGGCCCCCGCTAGCAGTGGTCCGAGACCCGCGCCCAGTACCATGGCTACCGATGCAGCAAGCGAAGCCAACTGTCTCCGATTGGGCACTCCGACATCCACGACCGATGCCATGCCCGCTGAGACGATTACGCCGACAGCAATGCCTGACAGAAAACGGGCAGTGAGAAGAACTGTCACGGAGGACGCAGTGGCAAACAATAGACAAGCAAGAACGGCTGCAGTCAGACCCGGGAACAGTACTGGTTTACGTCCGAACCGATCAGAGAGCTGGCCGGCGAAAAGAAGCGTCAGGAGAAGGCCCACGATATAAGACGCAAAGACCAGAGTAAGCGTCCCGTTAGAAAAGTCTATATTTCACTGCCAGTAAACATAGAGCGGGGTAGCAGAATTCGAAAGAATAAAGACTGCCGTTACCATCCAGGCGGTTGCCCATATCCGCCAGGAACGAGGTGATCGGACTGTAGACAATTTCGACAGGGCGGTTTCTTTAGCGTGATTACTCATAAAACATTTCCTCCTTCATAGTTAAAAGTGTCCATCCTTGGAATTAGGAATGAGTCACTGCGTTGAATTTTCTTCTGAGGTATTGACTGATGATTGTTATTATATGGTATAGTTTTGTATAACTGAAATACATTTTTTGAATAGAGGAGATAACTTATTGGTTATGAGTATAAACGTAAACAATCTCAGAATATTTATAGAAGTGGCAGAGAAACTGAATATTACGGAAGCTTCCAAAGCATTGTTTATATCGCAGCCGGCCGTGAGCAAAGCGATTAAAAATCTAGAAACATCGTTGAATATCAAATTGTTTATTAGGGATAAACACAATAGATTACTGCTCACCGATGTGGGGAAAGAAATTCTGGTACTTGCCAGGAAGATGAAGGTGATCGAGAACAAAATATACCAAATTGCTAGCCGGGAGAATAAACTTCTAAGTGGTAAGGTAAAAGTGGGGTCATTTCCTGCAGCATCAACGAATCTACTGCCGGAAACCATCGCCGTATTCAGGTCAAAATATCCGCTCGTTAGTATAGAACTATTCGAAGGAACCTCAAATCAAATCAAAGAATGGGTAAAGGATCGAACGGTTGATATGGGGATCGTTACGTCCCCTTTTGATAACTATGAATATAAAATTTTAACCCATGATTACATGGTCGCAATCATTTCAGAACATCATCCAGCAAAGAATAAAAAGAAAATTGATTTTGAGGAATATCAGGATGATATTATATTTTGTAAAGGAGGACATGAGACCGCTATATCTACCATACTTCAAGAACACAACATTCCGTTTAAAGAGAACCTGACCGTCCAAACTGCCGATACGTTAATAAATATGGTTAAAAAGAACTTGGGCATAGGCATTATTTCGAATTTTACACTATCTTCTGTTTCTCACAATCTCACCATAAAAGATATTCATCCAAAGATAACCCGAGATATTGGTATCATTACAAACTCCTTTGATGAAGTCACACCTGCAACAAAAGAATTCATTCATGTCATGAGTCAATTGAGCAAAGACAATGAAGGGTTTACCAGTAAACGTTAATTTACAATGATACCTCAATTGCAAAGTATTACAAAAAAATTGGTAGGGAAGAGGGAATTAAGGAATCCGCTAAAAAATGTTAAAAGAAGGAATAAATATTGACACGGTTATGAAAGTAACAGCTCTTAGTGAGGAAGAGATTAAAAAGTTAGAACAAAACAATTGAGTTTACCGAAATATCCCCATTTTATGGGGCGGCTCCCGTATAACTACTTTTTCAACCTCCAAAATTGTTAAAAAATGCACTCCAGACACTCAGCCCCTTATGAGTGCCCTTTTTTATACTTCTATCATATTTTAAATTTTTTTCTCTACCATCCTGTCCTTTTTCCGAATTAATCACTATATATAAGATGAAAGGCCGGTGAGCCGATCGATGAGACCAACCAATTGTTAAGGAGGAGTAGCTTTGAGCAAGTTATTGATTCAGGAAAGTCCAATGATGATTATTCCGTCATTGGCAGTGAAAATCGGGTTAAATGAATCGGTTGTTCTGCAGCAGATTCATTATTGGCTCTCAACCAGCTCACATATGGTCAAGGGGCGGAAATGGATTTACAATACCTATCAGCAATGGCAGAAGCAATTTCCGTTTTGGTCGGAAAGCACGATCAAACGTACGATTCATTCACTTGAGAAAAAAGGCTTCTTGATTTCTGAGAATTGGAATACATCCAAAATGGATAAGACGAAGTGGTATACCATTGATTATGAAAAATTAAATTCTTTAGAAAACCAAGGGAATGAGTCGTCGTCTGCTCAAATTGATCCAGTGATGGGTTCAGAATGCCCTGATGTACATGCCAAACTGACCAAAGCAATACCAGAGAATACAACAGAAACTACAGCAGAGAAAAACATTCCGTTTTTCGAGATCGTTACATACCTCAATGAAAAAACAAATTCTTCCTACAAACCAACAACTAGTAAAACAAAAGACGCGATTCGAGCAAGATGGAAGGAAGGTTTTACCATCAAGGACTTTAAAAAAGTGATTGATATCAAAACAGCTGAATGGCTGCACAATCCGAAGATGAATAAGTATTTGCGCCCGGAAACATTATTTGGAACGAAGTTTGAATCGTATCTTAACCAGAAGTCTTTTCAAAGAAATTACCGTGAGGAGGATTTTGATTTAGATGATTAAGCGGGAAACCTTTGAAATCATGAAGGAAATTTCATACCTATATGACAATTTTGTTTTTGATCAAGAGAAAGTGAACCTTTGGCATGAAGTGCTGAAAAACTATCCATTTAAAGCAGTGCAAGAAAACTTATTTTCCCATGCAGCAGCTTCACCTGAACCACCTACATTATTTCATCTTGTGGCGAAAATCAAAAATGCGGGGACCATTCCAAATTCGGAAGAAACGAAGGGGATCTTGCAAAATTCGATTGTTCCGGCAAGCCCCGAAACCATTCAAAAATCACTGGCGAAGATGAGAGAGATATTGGGGATCGATAGAGGTGAACACGATGTACGTATATGAACCCTATTATCATGAAGCAGAAGAGGTGTTGGTCGGATCTTTCTTTCTAGACAGCGGCTTGGTAAAAGAATGTACCATTCTTCCGGAGCAGCTTTACTCAACTAAGTTGCGTCTCATCTATTCAGCAATCCGCAGTCTTGATGAAAAAGGCATTCCGGTTGATTTCATCACAGTTGTTGAGGAACTTGGGAGTCATATCGAGGCGATCGGCGGGGTCAGTTATCTTTCCCAATTGGCGGACAGTGTTCCCACGACTGCCAACTTCCATTTTTATGAAAAATTAGTGAAGGAATATGCTCAAAAACGGAAAACCATTCAAATTGCCGAGAAAATCATGGAACAGGCACGAGAGGCTGAAATCAGCAAGGTCCTTAGCGAGGGAATTGCAAATTTGCGAAGAATTGAAGAAGATGGAGCCGACGACGAAACGGAAGATATTGTACCAGCTCTTGTCGACTTGTACTTCTCCTGTGAGAAAGACCAAGGAGATCTAAACGGAATTCCTTCTGGCTTCACCGAATTGGACAGACTGACTGGCGGTTTCCAGGAATCGGATCTGGTCATTATTGGGGCACGCCCGAGTATGGGGAAGACTGCTTTTGCTCTTCATCTGGCCCTACATGCAGCAACGAACGATATCAGTATCATTTTTTCACTCGAAATGTCCAAAATCCAGTTGCTAAAGCGGATGGCCTGCTTTACAGGAAAAATCGACAGCCTCAAAATGAAAAACCCGAGAAAAGATTTTCAAGAAGAAGACTGGTTCCGTTTTTCCGAGGCGATTGGCAAGTTATCAAAGACAAATTTACATCTTTTCGACCGAGCCGGAATGGATGTTCCGTATATATGGTCAAAAGTTCGCAAAATTCGCAGTGAGGCAGGCAAACAAAAACGGATCCTGGTGGTGATTGACTATTTGCAACTTATCAAGGGTGATCCCAACTATAAGCAAAATCGTTACGCTGAAATTAGTGAAATTAGCAGATCGCTGAAAACGATGGCCCGGGAACTGAACGTCGTCGTCATCGCTCTTTCCCAGCTTAGCCGAGGCGTTGAAAGCCGCCAGGACAAACGACCCATCCTCTCAGACCTGAGAGAAAGCGGACAAATCGAACAAGATGCTGACCTCATTGCCTTCCTTTATCGGGATGACTACTATACCAAGGATTCACTACATAAAGATCGAATGGAAATCATTCTTGCCAAACACCGGAACGGACCAACTGGCACAGTGGAACTAGGATTTCACAAGAAATATGGGGAGTTTTTTAATTTGAAAGATGACAAGAGCAAGAATGAGAATTGGGAAAGGATAAATCGGCAATGATTGAAGCTTGGAACGCATGTAGAGAAGAGGCTATATTTAATAAAATTCCACTATTCGCTAGAAATATAGCTTTTAAGTTTGTAAAATTTTAATATAGAAACCATAGATATTGTATGAGAGGAGGGAATAAATCAAAAGAAGAGCAACCATCAAATTAAAACACTTCACGAATAAACAGCTTTCAGTATCAAACTGATCTAATTATTTCGGAAATAACAAATAATTAAAGAGGTTGATGGAAGTTGACAATGGATACGATTGCAAAAGAGCAAACTATTTTTAATCACATTGGAAATAAAATTAAAACAGATGATCGAGAAATTAACATCATTGCCCGAATGGAAGAACCATTAATTGTCATTTTGGGCAATGTACTAAGTGATGAAGAATGTAATGCGCTCATTCGTATGGCACAAGATCGACTACAGCGTTCAAAAATAGGCGCTGCACGCGAAATCCATGATCTCAGAACAAGCAACAGCATGTTCTTTCAACCAGGCGAGAATGATATGATTGAAAGAATTGAAAAAAGAATATCCCAAATCATGAATATTCCTGTTGAACATGGTGAAGGTATTCAAGTTCTGAATTATAAACAGGGCCAAGAGTATAAAGCTCATTTTGATTTTTTCAACTCTGCAAATAAAATAGGAACAAATCCGAGAATCAGCACCCTCGTTATGTACTTGAATGATGTCGAACAAGGCGGGGAGACCTACTTTCCGAAACTTAATTTTTCCGTTTCTCCCCAAAAAGGAATGGCTGTGTACTTCGAATACTTCTACAATGACCAATCGTTAAACGAGTTAACCTTACATGGCGGTGCACCGATCATCATCGGTGATAAGTGGGCGGCCACGCAGTGGATGAGACGAAAAAAATTCAGCTAAATTTTTGCAAAGCCAACAAAGAGCCAGATGCCTTCGAATGAATAGAAGGTGTCTGGCGAGGATGAAGAGATGGTTGTTTTTTGGAGACAGCTTAAAAAAGGCATACAAAAAATGTTGCAATTTATGTGATCCAACATGCCATAAAGGCCTAGTCACAGGGTTGCTGCTCTAGTTCGTCAGATGATTTACACAAAATGTAAATCCCTTAATTTTTGCTTTGTCTAAGTATCTATACAGAGAGGTTTTACTGATTCCCGTTGCTTCTGTAATTTGATTGATTGTATATTCCTTACTGGTGCGAACCCATGAATTGAAATATTTTAAACAGGATGTTACTTGTGTTTTAACAATTCGATCATCATACTCATTCATTCTCTATTCCTATATGATAAATATTCTAAAAATTTATTGGACGCAAGGGAAAGTGATTTTTGTTCTCTCATAGCAACACCAATATTTCTGAAAGCAGGAACCTCAAGCTCTTTCGCTATAATTTTGTGAGGAATACGCTGTAATATCAATTCTGGTAATATACTGATTCCTAGCCCATTTTCCACCATAGACATAATGGCATAGTCATCCCATGTTGTAAAATTAACATTCGGTGAAATATGGTGCCTCTCAAAAATTTCGGAGATTTCTGCTTTTGCCCCCTTTTCCAACAGCATAAACGGACTGTTCAGTAAGCCATTGATGGGAAACCTTTCGCAATTAGCAAGAGGATGATTTTGTGGAATCACTACCAGCAAACGGTCTTGTTCCAAAAAGATTGTTTCAAGGTCTGCTTTTGTAGGTAGCCGCAAAAATCCGAAGTCAACGCCCATTTAGGATCCAGCTCTCAATTTCTGTATAATCACCAAGCAAAAATTCAAAATCTATCTTTGGATAATCCTTCTTAAAAACTTTAATAATGTTAGGAAGCCAATGAGATGCTACGCTGGAAAATGTCCCAATACGAATTATCCCAGATTCCATATTGTGTAAGTCTTCGATTTGCTTCATTAAGATTTCATACTCATTGCAAATTCTCTTTAATTGGGGCAGTAACTTGAAACCATCTGAGGTTAAATTGATACCCGTACGTCCTCTTTCTAAAAGGAAAACCCCCCATTCTTTTTCTAAATCGTTAATCATACGGCTAATCCCAGACTGTGAATAGTCCAATGTTTCGGCAGCTTTTGTAAAACTACCCAATTCTACTGCTTTTACAAATGCCCTATATTTTTGGATATTCATATCTCTTTCCTCATTCCATCTGATTTTGTTATGCATTTCATGATAAACATTCGTTTTTGTAATGTATGCTCATAAG
>NZ_BCUZ01000085.1 GCF_001591485.1 Neobacillus fumarioli NBRC 102428
GGGTCCATTATATGTTGATATACTTTTTCGCTTTATTCAAAGCTAACTTTAAATTTAATGATTTAACTAAACAAAGTACTATTGCACCTAAACATTCTTCTCTTTCAGGATTATCTATATGGGGGATAGCTTCTAATTGAAATACGTAGATGTTCATATTGCTCTCCTATTAAACAAGCTTTTATACTTCTAATTTTAAAAAATAACTATTCCTTTTCAAAATAACCACTTCATTACAAAATAAAAAAGACAACCTAAGCTATGAGGTAAATCCCTTGTATCCAGCAGTTTTTAGAGAGACCTCTTATCTTTTTAATATAAATCTCGGTGGAGCACCTAATTCCTGCTCTGCTTGAAAATATGCTAAATGTCCATGTACACAGGAAATTATTGAAGATAAACCATAGCCGAATACCCGATCTATAGCTGTCTTTAAATCCATCTCTTTACCATCAATGGCATCATTTAATGACATTACATAACATGTATCACCAGCACCTTGTTTAATTAATAATCTTTCAATTTCCTGGCGATCTAATTGTGACTTTGGTATTTGAATCATAAATTCCTTACGAAGAGTCCCTGAATAACTATGATTTAATTTCCACAATGCATCCCCTCTTTTTTGGGGTGAAAATAACTCATATAATATTCTTTGTTGTACTCTTTTATTAAAGAATGATTTAATAATTTTTTCTTCAAATTCCTTAATCATTTTTTAACTCTCTCCTATTTTTTGGAGTAGCACTCAAAAAGAAACTAACAAACTAAACAAATTTTAAGTAAAGCTAAAAACATAAAATTTTTATAAAATCATTATTTTGTTACTGTTTTGCTGACCCGTCTTCCTTGCTCATCATAGGAGTAATCCGCTATGACATTTCCAGTTGCTTTATCCTTTACTTATGTTAAACGTCCGCCCGTATCCCAAGTGTATAATTTAGTTCCGTCGTCTACTACATTTCCATTTTGATCATAGACATACGGATTTTTATCCACACTCGTTAACTCATTCGCTGCATTGTATTCATATTTCGTGATTGAAAGCACATTTCCAGCTGAATCCTTTACCACCTTGGTACTTCGATTCCCAAGCGGGTCGTACGTATTCGAGACCGTGTTGCCCGTTGTGGGATCGGTTTCCGATAACAGTTGATTCAACGCATCATACGTATAGTTAACGCTTTTGGTCCCTGAACGATCTGTCGTTGTCACCTTGGATCGATTTCCATTGGAGAAAGGGGCTACCAAAGGCCAGTTACCTGACTTTTTGGTCAGCCCCTTCTTTGACAAGCTTTTTATAAAAACAAATATAGCCAGACCGAGGCTGATTAGTGAAATCACGAACCCCGGGATCAATCCTTCCGGAATAAACTCCAGCTTCACATGATGTGTACCAGCTGGTGCCTGAATTCCTGTAAAGGTATAATCAGCCGGGAATGTCTTCACCTTCTTGCCATCAATACTTGCTTTCCAGCCCGATGAATACGGTATGGATAGAAACAGGATGCCTTTTTTGCTGCTAGAATACTTCCCGCTTACGAAATTATTTCCATATTGAATATCGGTTAAGCTGTCTTTCTGATAAGCGGTTATTAAATCCTTATAGGTCCTGTAGCTGCTGATCGATACCCGGACATCTTTCACAAGGAATTTCCCCGGCTGGATGGTTAACTTGATCCGTTCTGTTTGATCATCTTTTCCAAAGCGGAATAAGACTTTGTTTGTCGAGTTTATATAATTGTATTGGCTGATTTGATACTGATTATTTGTCATATTTTTCACAAACGTATAGGTGTCTCCTGTATTGCTGCTTGCGTTGATGGTCATCCCTCCATATGGAGTATATGGCTGGATATCCGCATATACCGTCAGTTCCGAGAGTGGATGGGGTTTAACTGGGAGCGTGATCTCGATAGGCTTTTTCGATTCAACCAACATCCCATTCTTTTGCTTTCTGACAGTAGCGTTCCTATCAAAAGCTGCCTGGGACAAAGTCGCAATCGTTTGAATCGACACATCTCTATTTTCTGGTAAGCCGGCCTCCATCAAATCCTTCTTAGCAACCACGGCATTTCGCAGCAGCAATTCATCTCTCGCCGGATAGTCCGCTTTGTCAAATGCCGACGAAGCAATAGCAGAATGATAAATAAAACCAATCGGCAATGCATACTGATTTTGCTGGATGATGGTTTGGCCATTTCGAACAATGGTCTTATAGCCGTACAGATGATTGTCAGACGGCGCATTAATGGAAATATTGTACTTATTCCCCAGAATCGCAGAAACATACGTATCATTTGGATACCCTTCTATATAGCTTAGGTTTCTCTTTCCTGACTGCCCCAAATAATCCATGCCAAAATATTGCAGCTTCCATTTCAATAATGATTGATAGGCAGAATAGGATCTGTAGCCATAACTCATCGAAGAATTATAAAACACCAAACCCGGTGCATTCATGGTAACCCGATAAAAACTTTTATCCTTCTTAAGGTCATCCAGACTGCTGGTTATTGCCGGATTCGCAAAAAATTGAACATAATCTTCTTTCGTCATGAGCGGGAAGATTCCCCAAATCCCTTTATGATACGAACCTGGATTACCGCCGCTTGACTTAATCAACAAATCTGACACAAAGCTATAAGGGAGCATGAAACTGTAGCCCATGACAGCTATGGCTCCTATGGAAAACAGAGCTTTCTTTAGCCAATTTTTTTTAACAATTTGTGTTGCAATGAAAAATATGGCAAAAACCACCGGAAACCATTTTAACTCAGCACCAAAGCGTGTAAACGGATTCCGATCCAACCAATAAAACATTAGCCCGGAAAGAAGGAAAAAGCCCGCAATATTCCTTCTTTTTTTATAGTCAAGCTCATGTAAGGCCATAGCCGACAAAAGGATAAACAAGGCGTTAAACAGAAATAAAGCCCTGAATTCATCAGGTGAGCTAAAGCCCGCCACCACCGAATAAATATTTTGAAACACCAGAACGAGAAAAAGAACGATCCCCATGACACCGTAAATCAAGGACCGTTTTAATCCGTTGATCCATAATAACGGAATGGTAACGAGAGGCAGAAAATTCATGCCACCTTTCCATATGATTTTCCTTACGGCATCATCAAAGCTGAGTACTTTTTGGAGGATCGGTTGTCCATGGCGATGTGAAACACTCGATTGCAGAAAGCTGAACACGGATGGTAGAAACACCACCATTGCCGTTCCAAGTGCCAACAAATAAACACCTGATAACTTGAAATGAAAGAAGAGAAACGGCTTAAACTTTTTCTCTGATCCTTCATAGGCAAAATAGCGGAAAAGACTATACAAAAATAATCCGACTGTAATCATAAATAAAAAATAAAAATTGCTGATACTAGCTAAAAACAAAGAGAAAAATAGGAAAACACCTTTCTTCTCTGTTAGGAATTTTTCATACCCAAGAAGAATGAAGGGAAAATATACAGTGGCATTAAGAAAAAAGTAATGTGTATAGAAATGTTCAAAATTAAACAGGGCATAACTATTTGCAATCCCTGCCATTAAGGCAATCCCTTTTTTCACCCCAAGCTTTTTCAATAATAGGTACATGCCTAAACTAATGAAAAAGATTTTCAAAAAACTAACCGGTATGAACGAATAAGGAAACCATTGCTTAGGAAGGAGGAGAAGCGGCCAAATAAAAATGTCCCCAAGCATGTAATAACCAAAGTCATTCCAAAAACTCCCGCCTAGCCCATATGTCCAGGACCAAAATGGGAAATGCCCGCTTCGGACAAGATCATGAAACATGTTAAAAAAATGAATATATTGTTGAAACAAATCCCCGCCCATCGCAATATAAAAACGATGACTAAGCACCATTCGATAAAAAATGAGAAAGCCCATTACTGCATGAATAGCCGCTAATAAAATAATATACCCATCGACTTTTTTCCGAATCATCTTTACACCTGCTTTTGTCTTACTCTTTTTTCCTTTAGTATGCCGTTTGCTGCACCTTTTAGGCATAATGAAAGATGAGTCTTCTTTAGAAGTTCAAAATCCATCGTAATCTTTTTTAAATAATCGTGCAATTATTTTAAACCGATTTGCGTTTAAAGAAAAAGATCCTTTTCATCAATTCATAGGTAATACTTTCCCGTAGCAATATTAATATGCCTAAATAAACAATTACACCTGCCAGTACCTTTAGGATAATCGACAAAATCAAGGATAATTGAAATAATTCAACCACTTTATAGGTAATCACTGCCATGGCCGCTGATGCCATTACATATAGGGCAATCTTACGTTTAGCACTAAGAGGTAACTTTAGAACGTCTTTTAAAAACCACAGTTGAATGCCCAAAATAACCCCTTCTGTTACCGTTGTCGCAAAAGCCGCACCTGCCGCAGCAAACCTTGGGATAAGCACCAAGTTCAGAACAAAGTTCAACCCTGCTCCAATTACAATTGGCAATGTATACTCTTTATTCTTCTTCATTGGGACAAGATACCAAGACCCAAAAATAACTCCTAGTGATTTAAATATAATTATTGGCGCCATCATCATGGCGATCGTTTGGCTGGGCTTGAATTTCGCTCCTAAAAACCACAAGACAAACTCCTTGGATATGATGAAAAATCCAAAGGTAATCGGTAATACGAGAAAAATAGTTAAGGTGACACCATTTCGAAGCACTTGCAACAGCTTATCAAACCGCTTTTCAGCAATAAGGGAAGAAGTTCGCGGCAGCATGACTGTCCCTGATATATTAATCAAGGATGAAATCGTATAAACAATTTTATAGGATTGATCATAATAGCCGACCTGTGTGGCAGTAGACATGGCCCCAAGCATAGTTTTATCCAATGCTGAATAAATCAAGGCCGAAAAACTTGGAATAAAGAGTACCATCATTTGAATAAGGTGTCTTTTATACTTGAAGTTCTTAAAGGTAAAGCGAACATATTGATTCAGCCGGTAGAACAATGCCACATTTCCGATTAACACAGATGCGCCCATAATCACCGTATATAGCACTAGATCTTCCTGCTTTTTCACAAACAAAAAGACACACGCAAACCCCAATAGTTTCAGGGTTAGATTTCTTGTTACCACTTTTTTGAATTCTTCAAGGCCTTGAAACAACCAAGTAATATCAAAAAATGCTGCAATCAAGTTTAACGATTGCCAATAAAAAACCGTATCACCTTTCCAAATAAATGCTACACAAGCAAAATAAATGATGTTGGCGCAAAGTAACAGTACCGCCCGAATAAGGAAAATCTCACTAAAGGCTTTATTTAATTCTTTAGGCTCCGCTTTCACACTGGCTATTTCCCTGACAGCATATAGATTGGAGCCAAGCAGGAAAATATTAATAAATAGCGTTATATAGGAATAACTGTAACTATAATGCCCGACCCCTTGAGGGCCTAATACCCTTGAGATATAGGGAATTGTTAAAAACGGGAGGCCAAGGAGAATAAATTGCTGAATCAGGACATAAAGGAAATTCTTTTGTAAAGTAGACATGCAGAAACCTCGTCTTTTGTTTTTATTAACACATTATAATAATTTTCTTAAGACTTACTTAAAAAAATATATTCAATTTTTTGAACATGTTAATCATAACTATTTTCTGATGTCCCGTAAAGTAGAAATTCTTCACAAAAAAAGAGCCCTTCCTAAAAAGGCTCTTACATGTTTGATCTTTTCAAAAACCGTGCTTTTAATTTCGCTGAAAACAAGGTAACAATCTCGTCCTTTGTCACAAACAGCAACAGCAAATAAACGATCCCACAAATGATCATAATGGAAACCGTTTGAACGAGCATGCCGTGAATTATGTGGCGCATCCCTATTGCAATCGGAATAAAGGTCAACGAATAAACAAGATATCGTAAATTCGCCCACGATAGTAACTGGAATGGAATCTTAAGATACTTTCGTATATAGAAATACTCAAAGGCAATCAATAGAAGGTTGGCAAAAAGCGTCGTAAGAATGGCAGAGCTGGCAGTCAACGCTCCGAAATAGAGCCATACGGCTTTAAGGATTAGATTGGCAATTCCGCAAATAAAAATCATCCAGACAAGAATATGCTCTTTCTTTTTAATATAAATCACCTGATTAGATTGAATCGACTCAAAGCCAATCGTAATCATATAAAGAGCATAGATCGCCAGTACCGGGCCGGCCGGAGCGAATTGCTGCTTGCCATAAAGAACAACAGCCGCATTGGCCACCACATAAAGCCCGATCGCCGCAGGAAATAACAGGGCGGAATACACTTTGGAAATTTTCTTCAACAAGGTAAGATACTGCTCGTCATTTTCACTGCCTAATAAAAACGACAGCCTTGGGATCGTTACTTGAATAAGACTAATCATCAACCCATTAATCATCGTCGCAATTTGCTGAGCCATTGTGTAATAGGAAACGGATTTCTCATTCACAAACTGGTAGAGCATGAACCGGTCAAGCTGGGTATATAAAATATTTCCGTTCGAGAAAATGACCACAAGAAATAATGGCTTCAAATGTGGTTTAAACCGAACATCTTTGAAGTCAAATTTGACTCTTCGCTTCACATAAAAAAAGCTAAAAATATTATTTAATCCCGTTGATGTAGCTAACAAAGCAACAAAAATTAAATAGTTTTCCGAAGTTTTGACAAATGTGAGCAGCAAAATCACATAAATGATTTTGACGATCATCGTTTTCAAAGTGATAAACCCATAATCTTCGTAAGCTTCATTTACCCATTCTACATAAAAAATGTTAAGAAAGAAGTTGATCCCGTACACCATTAGGATCGGAAACGCAGCTTTTCCACTATAACCAAGATAGGAAACAATTACGTAAACGAGCAAGGTTAGCAAGTTTGTCAGTAAACTAAAGGTAAAAAGGCTCGTAAACAGCTGGTTAACATTTTGTTTGTCATTTTTGATCCGGCTGACTTCGCGCATACCATATTGATAGATACCAAAACCGGCAAAAATAAAGAAGTAGTTAAAAATCGTTTCCGCACCCTTTACTCTTCCAATGGCATCCGAGCCCAATGTCCGGTAAACATAAGCCCCGATCAAAACGGGAACAATCAAATTAAAAAAGTTTAATAAGATTTTATAAATGGCATTTTTGATAATCGATTTTTTTTGCATAAAATAGTCCTCTGAAAAAGGGTCTGCCCTTTTAGACAGACCTAGATATATTCCTTCACAATGACAGCCTTATCCACTCGTTCAATATTGTCCGGTGATTCTCCTGTAATCCAGTTTTCATCCTTGATCATGTACGTTGTCCCGTAATTATCAATTAAATACTCATGGTAATTGGCAGGAATCTTAAAGTTTACCCCTTTAAACTCGTAGTCCATTAATCCGGTAAAGCTTGATGTTACCTTACTGGTGCGATACCCTTTGGCAATTTGATAGGAGGGATGATTTTCAAACTCCATGTTTGTGCCGATTTCACTAAAATAACACCAGATTTTATTTTCAGACGCCTTCCAGTAATAAAAAATATCTATATGCAGATTGTGTAAATGAAACGCCTGTTCATAGATCCGTCCATCCATTTCAAATTGCTTATGCAACTTAACGCCTTTTTTCTCCAATATTTGAACAAGGTGGTTCTTCTTTTCATCGTCGAAATCAAAGCAGCCGATATCAAGGTCCTTATCATGTCCGATAAAGTCTTTTTCACGGATCGCCCCAAGAAGGGTACCATAATCCAGCCAGAACTCTTCGCCAATTTCCGCAAAAGCCTCTTTCATATATTGAAGCATTTGCATCCCGTACATATGAACACTTGCCTGCTGCTTTTGATATTGAGCTTTGTCATATTTACGCTTTATTTTGATTAAAACGGGGTTATTCTTGGCAAAACCATAGAATTTGCTTGCCCGTATTTGCTTTACAAGACTATCAACAATTGAAGCCATTTTGATCGCCCTTTCATGTGATGAGAAAACCCTCTTTAAAGTTATTTTCTCAATGCTTTCAGTAAAAACAGCGGCAAAATCATCTGCCGTCTCCAGCGCCATGGCTCTTTCATCAAGCGGTAAAGCCATTCAAGCCCAAGGGATTGAAATGCCTTTGGCGCTCTTTTGAGATTGCCCGAAATCACATCATAGGACCCGCCTACCCCTTGAAACACATATGGCGTCACCTGGTTCATATGATGGACAATCCAATATTCCTGGGCAGGACTTCCCAACGCAACAAAGATAATTTCCGGCTGATGCTTATTGATCGTCTCGATGACCACTTGTTCATCTTTTTCATAGCCATGTAAAGTGCCAACAATTTGGATTCCTGGAAATTGTTTTTCAAGTTCGCATTTAGCGGCATCTGCCACACCTGGCTTTCCTCCGTACAGGAAAATCCGTTTCCCTTTCTCAGCCGCAGTTTGGCAAAGCTTCAGCATCATATCAATCCCGGTTACCCTGTTTCTTACCCGGCCCCCTTTAAGCTTGGAGGCGATAATCACGCCAATGCCATCCGGAATTTGATAATCGGCACGATTAAGAAGTTTCTTTAGTTCTTCATCTTTTTGCGCCTTCATGATTTTCTCCGGATTAATCGCCACAATAAATGACTTTTTCCGTTGTTCAATATCCTGCATTAGTAACGAGGCGAGCTGATCATAATCATAGTCACATACATCTATTCCAAGAAAATTCTCTTTCATATCCGACCACCTATTGTGATTTTGGATGAAACATGTAGAGCAGCCTAAAAGTGCGCTCAAACATTTAGAAACTGTGGTCCGCAATGGACCACAGCCATTCATTGGGATGTTCGCTTAAACGCAAGCGTTATTTCCCATCTCCTAATACGTTTACTTCAAAACCAGCTTTTGTCCATGCATCGCGTGGCAGACAGTTTTTCGTGTCAAGAACTATCTTCGAACGGACAAGATCGGCTGTCTGCTTTGGATCGAGGATCTTGAATTCATCATGCTCTGTCAACACGAGGACAAGATCGGCATTTTTCAAGGTTTCTTCCAACTGCAATGACTGCTGTGCGAATTTCTGTTCTTTAATATGCGGGTCGAAAGCGGTCAGTTCAAGGTTTAGCTCTTTTAAGTGCTTGATTACCTCAACAGAAGGACTTTCCCGCATGTCGTCAATATTAGCTTTAAATGCCAAGCCAAGTACAGCGATTTTTGGATGTTTAATTTGATGCTTTTCGCAAATAGCTTTCAGTTTATCCGCCACATATTGCGGCATTGAGTCATTTATATTTCGTGCCAGGTGAATCATTTTAGCAATCTCGGGCTGCAATTCCACAAGGAACCATGGATCAACGGCAATACAATGCCCTCCTACGCCCGGGCCTGGCAGGTGAATATTCACTCTTGGATGATGATTGGCTAGTTTGATGGCTTCCCAAACATTAACCCCAATATTTTCACTGATTTTAGCCAGTTCATTCGCAAACGCAATATTGATATCCCGGAAGGTATTTTCAATCACCTTTACCATTTCTGCTGTTGTTGCATCGGTTAAGAAGATTTCCCCTTTAACAAATGCACGGTATAAATCACGTGTTTTTTCTGCAGATTCTTCGTTAATACCGCCAACAATACGGCTGTTATGAACTAGCTCTTCAAATACGCGGCCGGGAATAACCCTTTCCGGGGAATGGGAGACAAACAATTCCGTTCCGATTTCAAGCCCGCTTTTTCTTAAAATGGGCAACATAATATCCTCAACAGTCCTAGGTGGTACTGTTGATTCTAAGATGACAAGATTTCCTTTTTCAAGATAAGGAACAATCGACTCAGTTGCCGATTCTACATATTTCATGTCCGCTGTTTTATCAGGATTAATAGGTGATGGAACTGCAATAATAAAGACATCTGCTTGTTCCGGTTTAGTGGAAACTGTTAAATTTCCGCTGTCAATCGCAGCATTGAGCCTCTCTTGCAACCCGTTTTCTTCAATATGAAGTTGTTTATTCTGAATTTTTTTGACTGCTTCTGCATTTATGTCAACACCATGAACATGCAATCCGCTATTAGCAAACATAACAGATGTTGGCAAACCGATATAACCTAGACCAATGACACAAATTTTATTCATAAAGGGACTTCCTTTCTAATGTCAATAAACTTATCTATTACCGAAAACGGCAGTTTTAAGTTTGTTAGGACGAGGATAAAATTTTTACAACTTATTGTAACAAAAAAATTCGCGAAAGAAAACTCATACCCGCAGATGATGTCGAACTTTGCTTAATTTGATAAGAATTTCACGTAACTGTAAAATACATTCCTGAAATTCCCTTATTTTTAATTAGAAAACTCGCAGACTGGAGAGCCTGATAAGAAAGTTATACTTTCCTATCAGCCAAAGAAAAAACGAAACCATTTGATTGGTTTCGCTTGCAAATCATTCATTGAAATTATTGAATCCAGGCACCGCTGCTATCAACTCTATAGCCGTTAATGGTTGTGTTTTTCGCCATGGAACCGTCACTGTATAAGAAATACCATTTACCGCCGGAACGAATCCAGCCGGTTTGCATGGCACCACTGCAGTCTAAATAGTACCATTTGTTATTCCATAATAACCAGCCGGTCCGCATTTTACCGGCTGAGTCCAGGTAATACCATGTACCGCCATCATTTAGCCATCCTGTTTGTTTGGCCCCATTTTTGTAGTAATTCCAAATTCCGTTCGATAGAACCCAGCCATTAGTCGTATTACCAATCCGTTTAGAGCCGATATACGTATCTCTATAATATGAGGTCGATAGAGAGCTAACCGTTACGCCATGGCTTGATGAAGCATGAACGAATTTATTATCCCCCAGGTAAATTCCAACATGTGATGCCCCAGCTTTGTATGTACTAAAGAAGACTAAGTCGCCCCGCTGCAAATTGCTCTTGGCAACTGCCTGACCCTCGGCATATTGTTCAGAAGCTGTCCTCGGCAAATTAACTCCTGCTTGTTTATAGACATATCGCGAAAACCCCGAGCAATCAAATCCGTTTGGTGTCGTTCCTCCCCAAACATATGGAACACCTATGTATTGTAGTGCAATATTTGCTACCGTTTCACCAAAGGTTGCCGCTTCTGTCTTATGTATGCCAAACATTCCGCTAAAGAGTAAAGAACCTATTAAAACACCGCTTACAAAAAACCTCTTCATATTTCCCTCCCTAGTTCTTTTTCTCTCCTAATTTGTTAATCCTAGTATCTCATAAAATTTGCTAGAGTTTATTTACAGTTATTTTTTAATATTATTACAGAATTATTTCAAAATTTGACTTAATTCGACTGTGACATTATAAAAAAAATAAGAAATACACCAAGTATCCCCCATTTTCGACTCTGCGAGCTTTTTAACACAAAGGCTCTGTTATGGTTCATTGTTGATTTTTAGCAGGGTACTCACTTAATCGGAGAATTCCGCTTATTTTTAAAAAATAGCGATTAGACAGAGAAATAGGCGTAGGTTTTCCGCTTAAATAACCAAAAAGGCCTTAAAATCATG
>NZ_BCUZ01000086.1 GCF_001591485.1 Neobacillus fumarioli NBRC 102428
CAGCCCCTTCTCTTCTTTATTCATGTATATCCGCCAAACGGACTACGTCACGTGCAATCATTACCTCTTCATTGGTTGGGATCACCAATACTTTTACCGGTGAATGCGGATAGTTAATGAAAGCTTCTTTTCCTCTAACATTATTTAAAGCAGGATCCCAATAGATGCCCATAAATTCAAGACCATTTAAGACCCTTGCCCTGATGGTATCACTGTTTTCCCCTATTCCTGCTGTGAAAATAATCGCATCTACGCCGTTCATCCGTGCTGAATAGGAGCCGATATATTTATGGATACGGTTGGCAAATACATCTAAAGCAAGCTGGGCCCGTTTATTTCCCTTTTTCGCTTCAATCTCAATATCCCGCAGGTCGCTGGAAAAACCAGATACCGCTAACATACCGCTCTTCTTATTTAAAATATCCAGTACTTCTTCTGCCGTTTGATTCGTTTTTTCCATAATAAACGGAATTAACGCCGGGTCTATATTCCCGGAACGCGTGCCCATTGTAACTCCGGCAAGCGGTGTAAAGCCCATGGAGGTATCAATGGATTTTCCGCCTTGAACAGCCGCAATACTGGCCCCATTTCCCAAATGACATGAGATTAGGCGAAGCTGTTCTAACGGCCGGCCTAATAGTTCACTTGCGCGCTGGGATACATATTTATGGCTTGTTCCATGGAAACCGTACTTACGAATGCCATATTTTTTATAGTATTCATATGGCAAGCTGTAAAGGAACGAGCTTTCCGGCATAGTTTGGTGAAAGGCAGTATCAAATACAGCCACAGCAGGCACATTTGGCAGTACTTGCCGAAACGCTCTTATACCCGTAACATTTGCCGGATTATGCAGCGGTGCAAGATCTGATAATTCTTCTATTCTTCTTAAAACTTCATCATTAATCAGAACAGAGTCATTATATGCCTCACCGCCATGAACAACCCGATGGCCAATTCCTACTATTTCATCAAGCGATTGAATAATGCCTAATGTTGTTAATTTATCCAAAAGCATTTTAACAGCAACTTCATGATCCGGAATATCCAGTATTTCCTGGATCTTCTCTCCGTTCACTGTTATTGTAAAAATAGAATCTTTTAAACCAATTCTTTCAACTAATCCTTTTGTAATTACTTTCTCGCTCGGCATTTCAAACAACTGAAATTTAAGCGAAGAACTTCCTGCATTAATCGCAATAATTTTTGCCATGTTTTTGACGCTCCTTCTATCTACCAAATCAATCATTAATACGTTCAGTCAGTACAGTTTTTAGTTTGTACAATTAGCCAATTATTTCTTCCAATTTCTCATTTAAACATTGTAAATTCAACATTTCAAGAAGGAAATTCTCTGGCAGCGATTACAGCGAAAATATAATTTTATTCAAACTATTTTAAAGATAAAAAAAGATGATTCCGTCTTTCGAAATCATCCTTTGTTTTCTTGAAACCATTTATCAATTTCCGTTAAAATTCGATCCATTTCCTGGCGTTTAGAAAGACTTGGCAATGCGACAAGCAGCGCCTGTTTTGGAGGCTTAATGTCCTCTCCTTTCTTCTGAACAACAAAAATGCTTTTGGCTGCCTGTTTATTTTTAAACATGCTGATTGGCAATTGCAGTAAACCTTGAATGATGGTATTTTCCTTCAGAAATTCATGAAGTTTTCCCGCTTGTTCACTCTCAAAAAGACCATTTGGTATAACAAAGAACAGATATCCGCCAGGCTTTGTATGACGAATGCTTTGTTCAATGAATAAATGATGGGAATAGGAATGGCCGGTATCTGCTTTTAATTGATAATCCGCTGCACGTATGTCATTTGGATAATAGCCCACAGGCAAATCAGCTATGACGATATCAACAGGGTCAATAAATAACGATTCAAGACTGTCCTGGTTAAAGAACTGTACGGAGTGCTCCTGTAAATTCGCATTCACATAAGCAAGCTTAAGTAAAAGATCGTCAATATCAACACCAATCGCATGGATTTGTTTAGGCAAATGGTTTAATACCGTCATTAATAAATTCCCCGTCCCAACAGCCGGATCAAGCAAGCGGAAGGCAGGCTGCTTCATAAATTTCCCCGCCAGATAGGCCACAAGCATGCCGACTGTATCTGGGGTCATTTGATGATTCGGCTGGACATTTTCCTTCATCCCTTTGAGAATAACAAGTTGATATGCCTTGCGAATGTCTTCATGCGAATAGTTTTCCAATTGAACTTCGCCGTATTGTTTCTTTAGCCGTTTTACCGTCAATTCACTTAATTCCTCTTGCAGAATAGAGCCGTGAAATAAATTTTCACCGGTTTCAGCAAGCGCCTCTAAATATGAACAGTCCAATTCCTCTTGCAAACAAAGCGCTGTTTCATTAAATAGGGTAAATAATTGTTCGATTGGAGTCATGATCTTTTCTCCTCCATTGCAAAATTCCTTATCTTTTTTGGACGACTATGTATCATTTTAATTAGAAAACTTGCTGATTGGCAAGTTTGGAAGGGCGTAGATTAGGCCCAGTTTAAAAGCCCCGGCATTTTGCCGAGGCCTTGTCATATAAATTATTTAGCGTTTCTGGCAGCTTCCAGTGCAGCTTCATAATTAGGATGGTTCGTTGCTTCGCTGACATATTCCACATATGTGACTGTATCGCTGGAATCTACAACAAAAACAGCACGGGTTAACAGTCTTAATTCTTTAATGGCTACTCCATATGCCTCGCCGAATGAAAGGTCGCGGTGATCGGATAATGTTTGCACATTTTCGATACCTGCAGCTGCACACCAGCGTTTTTGGGCAAATGGAAGGTCTACACTAATGGTTAATACCTTCACGTTTCCAAGGCTGTTTGCCTCCTCATTAAAGCGGCGTGTTTCAGCATCACATACCCCAGTATCAAGAGAAGGAACGGAAATAATTAAGCGAACTTGTCCTTTTGTATCATCTAAAGTAACTTGTGAAAGATCATTTGCCAGGACAGTGAAATTTGGAGCTTTGTCGCCCACCTTTACTTCTTTGCCAAGTAGTGTGACCGGGTTCCCCTTAAATGTAACATTTGCCATTTTTTCATCCTCCTTTGTCATATTTAAGCAAAGCACACTCCAAACATTGTTGAATATGTACAGTGTTAATATAACTTTCAACCAATATATTTGCAATTATTTAAACCTTTCATGTAGATGTATTTTTAAGAAAACCCACTGATGAAATAGTGATTCTTTCTATCACGAAAAAACTCGCCTGCCAGCGAGCTTTTAGTCTAAACCCTTTTACTTAAATATCGAAATCTGCCTTAGGCTGCCTGTTTTGATATTGATTATTTCTTCCGGATTGTTCATTATGTTGTTGGTCTCTTTTCGAGAACATTTGCTGAATTTTATCTACTGCCTGTGGTGCAAGTTCGAGAATTTTTTCATATAAATGCGTGCTTTCATCTAAGTGCAGCATTTTGACCCCTTGGGAATTAACAATTAAAAAGGCGATCGGCGTAATGGAAACCCCTGCGCCGCTTCCGCCGCCAAATGGAAGGCTTGGTTTGGATGGTCCTTGGTTTTGCCCCTGACCCTGATTTTGGTTTTGATTTTGTCCATGTCCCTGTCCGTGGCCATTTGCGCTGTCAAGTTTAAATTCACTCCCGCCAGCCGCAAATCCGAAACCCACTTTACTAACAGTGAGAATAACGCTTCCATCCGGGGTTTCAACAGGGTCGCCGATAATCGTATTCACGTCTATCATTTCTTTTAAACTTTCCATTGCAGTTGTCATCAAGCCTTGAATTGGGTGATCTGACATTGCAGTTTCCTCCTCTTTCAAACGGTTTTCGTTTTTTCAGTTGAATAATCAGAATTGAAGTGTGGCTTTCCACCCTTCCAAAATTTCATCAGTTTTAATCCTGCTAAAATAGCATACCCGATTCGAAATTGGATCATACATGTAAACCTAGTTTGAATAACTGCTGCTTGAAAATGAGGGGTAATTAATAATTTCGGCATGTCCTTTAATTTTAGATAATGGCTGAGAAGAGCAATGAGGCTCCCCTTCATTGACCAAAGCGTTCCGGTTGCAATTGCCGTGTGAGCAGCATCACCGAGTCCTATTAGTGTTTCCCATTCCAATTTTTCAATGGAAACTTTTCGCAAAAATCCCTTGACAATTACATGTAGATTAACAACCTTCTCCAATAACGTTCTTATATTACGGATCCTGTTCCTTACATCATGTTTGCTGATTTGGTGTACATTCTTATCAGACTGTTCATTCCCCTGGTTTCCGTAGTTTGTTTGACTTTTCACCACTACAGTGGGTGAATTTTCATCAATTTTAATTAATGGTGCATGAAACTTATATGTAATAATCTTTAGGATTCGTAATTCCACCTTTAAATCATCATTATCATTATAGTGCTGATAATTTATAAGAATCGTTAATTTTGAAAACAGCACGAGTATAATTAGCAGCAATAGAACAAATAAGGATACTGGCACCCAAACCAACTTGTTCACAACCTTTCAGCCTATTAGTATTTCCTGTCATCGTCAAAATAAACACATTGCTTTAAGTAAAGACTTTTCATATTCTTTGTTTCATTTTACTTTCAAAAGGTGCTAAACTATTTTGGACAAATATTTGCAAGATCCACTACACTTTTCATTTTATTATCAGGAGGTCTTACAAAATGGAAGAAAGAAAAAATATCTATTATTACTACAAGCAGGATGAAGAGATTCTTTCGCACATTTCCCCGCTATTAGAAGCAACGAAACGCTTTGGGTTTACGATTGTAGATGATTATCGGAATGCCAATATCATTGCCAGCATTGGAGATGATGGGGATTTTTTGCAGGCAGTGCGAAAAACAGGTTTTCGTAGTGATTGTCTTTACATGGGGATTTCTACGAATCACAGTTTAAATATGTATTGTGATTTCATGATTGAAGATACGTCGAAGATGATTGAAGCAATGCTGAATGAACAGCTGGAGGTTCGCCGCTATCCGCTTATTGAGGTTTCTGTTGATCACCAAGGAACTTTTACTTGTCTAAACGAATTTAGCCTCAGGTCTTCCATAATTAAAACATTAGTAGTTGATGTATTTGTCGATTCCTTGCATTTTGAAACTTTCCGTGGCGATGGTTTAATAGTGGCTACTCCAACCGGAAGCACCGCCTATAATAAATCTGTAAGGGGCGCGGTTGTCGATCCGCAGCTATCCTGTATGCAAGTCAGTGAAGTATCATCTGTCAACAACAACCGCTACCGGACACTTGGGGCTTCGTTCATTCTAAGCGGGGAACGAACTCTTACGCTAAAAGTAGTTTCGGAAACCAATGACCATCCGACAATGGGAATGGATAATGAAGCTTTAAGTATTCGCCATGTTGACAAAATTCAAATCAAATTAAGCAACAACAAATTAAAAACCTTAAAACTGAAAGACAACTCCTTCTGGGAAAAAGTAAAGAGAACTTTTCTCTAAATCTAAAAGGCTACGGATTTTTGACATCTCCGCAGCCTTTTTGCTTGACTCCTGATTAAATTTGATATTCCCTTTACCCCAATTCGTATCGAAATAGTTCTTTTTACACAGGGAAACAAGTTCATTTTAAGGATCACTGCAGTTATAGTTCTTATCGACATGGCGATTCACAAATTTTTGATACTAGCCCACACCTGGACCCAAAACGCCTGAGGACATGGTACGTAACACTATTGGAGATGTTAATTCAATATATTCTTCAGAACAAGAAAGCAAATCCAAAAAGTTTTTCTAGTGGAGTAAACTATTAACTTCGTTCTATTACATCATTCCTAATCCGCTCATATAGAGGTTTTCCCCTTGTCTCCGCTGCGAGTGTAAATTTTCATTCATCCAACTCCTTTTGATCCCATTGATTTTGAAAGACAAGTTCTTTCAAATCTAGTCTTTTCGCCCAACCGACCCTTTCCAAAACTGGTATATCCGGAAAATGAGAGGTATAACCTATGGTCAGCAAAGCAACTGGATCAACTGAATCCGGGATTCCCAAGATGTTGCGGATATCCTGTTTCTGATAAATACTGATCCATCCCATCGCAATCCCTTCTACTCTGGCAGCGAGCCACATATTTTCAATGGCGCAAGCTGTTGACATCAAGTCTGTTTCAGGTATGGTATTCCTGCCCAAAACATGCGGACCGCCTCTTCCCGAATGATTCGTAACGCAAATGGTCATTGGTGCTTGCAGTAACCCTTCCAACTTTAGCCGCAAATAATGGTCCTGTTTTAAGTCATCATAATTTGCCGAAGCACGCAACCTTTCTTTCTCTACCACTTGATATAATTTATTTTGAATGTTTCGATCTGAGATAACAATAAAGTTCCAAGGTTGCATAAAATCGACAGATGGCGCTAAATGGGCAGCATGAAGGATACGCTCCAAAATCTCCTTTGGAACGGGATCAGGCAAGTAAGAACGAATATCCCTCCGAGCTGAAAATGCTTTATAGACCGCTTTCTGTTCATCAGGTGAAAAATCAAGTTTAGAAGGTCTAAGAGTGTCTTGATCCTGGCAATCTATTAGAATATTGTCTTTCTGTGTTTCCCGATGCGGGTTAGTCACTTTGGCGTCTTCAAAGGTTGATGTCTCTGCCATAATTCGGCATGCTTGCTGCATAATAGGCAGTAAAAGCAACGCTCCCGATCCTTCACCTAAACGAAGCTGCCAGTGTACCAAAGGTTCCAATTGCAATTCATTCAAAATATAAGCATGTGCCGGTTCTGAAGAGCAATGAGAGGCAAACAGATAACTTATAATTTCTTTATTAAAACAGGAGGCCCATAATGCTGCGATACCTGTCATAAGTCCATCCAGTACAACAGGAATCCCCCTGCTGGCAGTAGCAATCATGGCCCCCGCTATTGCCCCGATTTCGAACCCATCAACTGCCGATAAAATCTCCCATGGATCATCCCTGCGAATGCGATGTTTACTCAAAGCTGATTCTATCACCTGTATTTTATGTCGAAACTGACTCATACCAATTCCCGTTCCTTCACCAACCACTTTCTCTACAGGTAAATCCAGCAGAACCGCAGCCATCGCTGCAGCGGAGGTCGTATTCCCAATCCCCATCTCGCCAAAAATTAATAATTCCTTCCCGTTATCAATAAACTGATCCGCTATTTCCATGCCAACCGTCACACTCTTTACGGCTTGTTCATGGGTCATGGCAAAGTCATGCGTAAAGTTCTGAGTCCCTGGGCCAATTTTTTTAACAACAGCCTTAGGGTGCCTTACCCTGGATTTTATTCCCACATCAACAATTTGCAGGTCTATGCTGCTTTGTCTTGCCAAAACACTGCTCACGGCACCTCCCATACACATATTTACCGCCATTTCTTCAGTTACATGTGAATCGTATGCTGATATACCTTCTTAACTAACACCATGGTCGGCTGCAAAAATCACGCAACCGGCATTGTCGATGGAAGGAATAATGTTTCCAGTTATTCCAGCAAGCTGAATGACGATCTTTTCTAATATTCCTAAGCTTCCCTTTGGTTTTGTTAAATCATCCAGGCGAAATTCCGCTCTCATCATCGCTTGGCTGTTCAATGGACGGATTGCAGCTGCACGATTATAAATAGTATCGGGCAAGACCATTCTTCCTTTCTGCTAATCTAGCGACACCTCTTTAATAAAGAAAAAACCCTGCCTGTTTAGGCAGAGTGTACGTTGAAATATCACAACAAATGAATCCCACATTGTGAATTCTTTTATATAATTCTCCAACCTACCTCTCCTCGAAGGTATAGCATTGTTTTTCGCAGGCAGGTCTTCTGACTTACAGCGGTCACCGAGGCCTTCCCACAAATTTTTTTGCAGTGGCTAAACGGTTCTTAAATTGCTGATTACAGTGGCGGGACTGTACCGGACTTACACCGGTTTCCCTATTATCTTCGAATCAATTCGAAGCACCTGAGAAAATTTTGTATTCAATTGAGCACTTTAATCTTAAATTTGCAAATAAATTTTGTCAACAACTTATAACCGTACAAAGAAGCAGTTGTGATCATTGAAGAAGTATTTTGGTGCGCACCATGGGGTTTTCACTTGGATCGTTTCTGCCATTGTAACCTCTCCCTTTTCAAAAATAAAAAAGCCCGCCATAAAATAGAGTGTGCTAATGTAACACACGTTCTATTTTATGGCGGGCTAATGACTGAGTAGTTGAATCCTACTAGTAATCCGTCTCACCACATATTATAAAAAAACAGGATATTTTGGCAATTTGTCATTACCAAATATCAATGATTTTTTACGTTTATGCTTTTATTATAAAACTTCCCAGGCTAATTCTCAATAACCAATTCCCCCTATTCCTACACCTGTTGAATTCTTTCCGGACATGTATAAATATTTAAAGATTGATTACGAATAAAACCCACTGTCGTGATCCCTAATTCTTCTGCCAGTTGTAATGCCAATTCAGTAGGGGCAGATTTTGAAAGGATGACTTCACAACCAATTTTCGCCACTTTCAATAAAATTTCAGAAGAAATCCGCCCGCTAAATACAATTATTTTATTTCCGATTGGGATATCATTCTTTAAACAATAACCATAGATTTTATCCAGAGCATTATGTCTACCAATGTCCATCCGTGCAAGTATAAATCCATTTAAATCACACAGTGCAGCATTATGAACGCCTCCTGTCTCATGGAAAATAGTTGCGGATTTTTGTAGCTGATTCATAAAATGAAAACAATCCTCTATGGAAAATTTGACACGGATCCTTTTCATCTTCTTAGCAGTTAATGCATCATTAACGAAGACAAAACCTTGCCTGCTCATTCCACAGCAAGATGTAATGTACCGTTTGTTCTGAAAATCTTTGAAATACGGATTCAGCTTGTCGATTTTTACATGTACATATCCTTCTTTTTCTTGAACCCAAAGTTCTTTGATTTCTTCATATTTTCGTATTAATCCTTCAGATGCTAAGTAACCGATGACCATATCTTCAATGTATTGTGGTGTACAAACCATCGTAACAAATTCTTGGCCATTTATTTTTACTGTAATGGGGAGCTCGGTCACAATGCTATCTTCCATCTCTTCAAGTTTGCCGTGAGAGTACCTAATGATTCTCTTTTTTTCAACTATTTGCTTCATTTAACATCGCATCCTAAAAAAACATTAAAAACAAACAGCCCATCATAAAATAAATTGTGCATATATACACAGCTTATTTCATGATGGGCTAATTACAAAGCAGGTTATTCTACCAGCAATCCATCTCATCACATATACCAAAACAGGATGTTATGGCAAATGATCATTACCAAACATCAATGTCTTTTATCTTCATCATTATAGTACGTAAAAGATCAAATTTGAAGTGAAAATTAGTAAATTATCCAAACATCAATGATTGTAGAGATTCTCCTGAATATTTTCCAGTATTGACCGCACAAAGTTGATATGCCCAAGTGCGGTCTTTTGTATTTTCAAGAAAAATTAGCCCTGCTTGGCTGTTTGCAGTTCTTTTTGCCGTAGTTCGACCCGGCGGATTTTTCCCGATGTTGTTTTCGGAAGTTCCGTTACATATTCAATCTTTCTTGGATATTTATATGGAGCGGTTAGTGTTTTCACATGTTCCTGAAGGGTTTTCGTAATTTCAGGATCATTCTGATCGATGTCTTCTTGCAAGATCACGTAGGCCTTCACAACAGAGCCGCGAATCTCATCAGGACTTGCAACAACTGCACATTCTTTAACAAACGGATGTTTAACAAGTGCATCCTCTACCTCAAACGGCCCAATTGTATAACCTGAACTGATAATAATATCATCACTGCGACCTTCAAACCAGAAGTAGCCTTCTTCGTCCATTTTAGCTTTATCACCGGTTATATAATAATCGCCGCGGAATTGTAATGCAGTTCTTTCCGGATCTTTATAATAATTTTTGAAAAGAGCCGGGGTATCAACATGAACAGCAATATCGCCGACTTCGCCAACCGCGCAAACTTGTCCTTCCTCATTGATGATCTCCACCCGGTTCCCCGGCGTCGGTTTGCCCATAGAACCTGGCTTTAACTTCATTCCTTTGCTAACACCGACAAGCAAAGTATTTTCTGTTTGTCCATAGCCGTCACGGACATCAATATGGAAATATTTCTGGAATGTATCAATCACTTCACGGTTAAGCGGTTCCCCTGCAGATACAGCACTGCGCAATTTAGGCAAGCGATAAGCTGCCAAATTATCAACCTTTGCCATTAAACGGTATTCCGTCGGGGTGCAGCATAAAACATTGATTTGATATTTTTCAAGCAGGCTTAAGTACTTTTTCGGTTCAAATTTGCCATTATAGACAAAGCCGGTTGCACCCGAACCCAATACAGATAAAAAGGGACTCCAAATCCATTTTTGCCAGCCTGGTGCTGCCGTTGCCCAAACAATATCTCCCTCTTCAATGCCAAGCCAATTGGCTGCCGCCGTACGAAGATGGGCGTAAGCCCAGCCGTGCGTATGTACGACACCTTTTGGATTTCCTGTTGTGCCAGAGGTATAGGATAAAAATGCCATATCATCTCTTTTCGTATCAGCAGCTGTAAATTCATCATCAGCTTGTTTCATTTTTTCTTCTAAATGAATCCAGCCTTCAACGTCCTTACCAACAGAGAATTTTACTAAAGAATGCGTTTCAGCAATATTGGCAAATTGATCTACATATGGAGAATAGCTGATCACCGCTTTTACATCACCGTGCGAAATTCGGTATTGCAAGTCTTTCTCTCTTAACATTTCTGAACTTGGAATGACCACCATTCCTACTTTCAGGGCGGCTAAATAAACAACATATGCTTCTATCAAACGAGGGATCATAACAAGCACGACATCGCCTTTAGTTAAACCGTTTTGGGTAAAAACATTTCCAGCCCGGTTCACTTGCTTTAGTAACTGTTTATATGTAACTTGCTTAACATCTCCTGATTCACTTTCCCACTTTAAAGCAATTCGATCCGGACTTTCAGCAAACCGTTCTACCTCTGAAACAAGATTATACCGTTCGGGGGCAATTAGATCTTCTCTCTTCATGGTTTCTCCTCCTTGAATTTTATATTTAATACAATTTTATTATACAAAATTATTCAGAAATTTTAAAATTATTTTTTAAAAGAAAAGCGCAAGCGCCTTGGTCAGCCTG
>NZ_BCUZ01000087.1 GCF_001591485.1 Neobacillus fumarioli NBRC 102428
CAGGCTGACCAGGGCACTTGCGCTTTTCTTAGACTTCATACTTTGAAAATTGCCAAACTTTGTGTAAAATTACCCTAAACATTGTTGAAGGAAGGGCTTTGTATGACCAGAGATGAGATCATAAAGAATGTTTCCGAAAAGCTTCGGCTCATTCGGACAGAAGCTGGCTACACACAGGATAAAATGGCGGAAATCATTGGAGTCTCCAAGAAAACACTTGTTCAAATTGAAAAAGGCAGGGTTCTTGCTAACTGGTCTACAGTGGTCTCGATTTGCGCACTTTTTCGCGAAACCGAAACCGTGCAATTTTTGTTCGGAAGTGAGCCGCTTGAAGTAATTGAAACGGTAGCCCGGGAAGGAATCGATTATCGCAAGGCAAAAACATTCGGCGGGCGCGTCTGGTGGAAAGAACTGGCCAAGAAGCACGGCTATATACTGCAGCAAAATATTTTAAGCAAACATTTTCGCATATTGGATCAAAGAAATTACCGGATATTCAGCAGCTTTGACGAACAACGGTGCAAACAGCGCTTTAAGGAATTGATAAATGATGAATGAGAAAAAGATGGGACAAGCTCATTTTTTTTTCTTTTGGGAAATGAAAAGCTTTTTACAATAAACAAATAAATAGAACCCGATTGGGTATACATATGTAAGTATAGTGAAATTGCGAGGTGGAAATAGTGGAAAACTTTAGAATGGAGAAAGATACGCTTGGGGAGGTTCGTGTGCCTGGGGACAAGTTTTGGGGGGCACAAACACAGCGAAGCAGAGATAATTTTAAAATTGGAACTGAAAAAATGCCTTTAGAAGTTATTTATGGTCTTGCCTACATTAAAAAAGCAGCCGCTATTGTCAATCATCAATTAGGAAAGCTAAGCGAAGTGAAAATGCAGGCTATTTCAACGATATGTGATGAAATTTTAAATGGGGACTATGATGAACACTTTCCTTTGGTAGTTTGGCAAACCGGAAGTGGTACCCAATCCAACATGAATGTGAACGAGGTAATCGCCAACCGAGCCAATCAATGGCTCAAGCAGCAAAAGGGAGCCGCTCAGGAGCGAATCCATCCGAATGATGATGTCAATATGTCGCAAAGTTCCAATGACACATTCCCAACGGCAATGCATATTGCAGCCTATTTAAAAATAACCCGGGAGCTTATCCCTGCACTTCAAGAATTGAAACAAACACTGTTCGAGAAAGAAAAGGCTTTTGCCGAAATTGTAAAAATCGGCAGAACTCATCTGCAGGATGCTACTCCATTAACATTAGGTCAGGAAATCAGCGGCTGGCGGTTTATGTTGGAGAACAATGGAAAGATGATAGCGGAAGCAGCGGATCACTTGCTGTCTTTGGCGATCGGGGGAACAGCTGTTGGGACGGGAATAAATGCCGACCCCAAGTTTGGCAGCATGGCGGCAGAACAATTAGCGAAGCTGACAGGTTATCCATTTAAGTCATCGGAAAATAAATTTCATGCACTGACCAGCCATGATGAAATTGTGTATGTTCACGGAGCTTTAAAGGCATTGGCGGCGGATTTAATGAAGATTGCCAATGATGTCCGCTGGCTAGCAAGCGGACCAAGGAGTGGGATTGGCGAACTCACGATTCCGGCAAACGAACCAGGAAGCTCCATTATGCCTGGGAAAGTCAATCCTACCCAAAGTGAAGCCATGACAATGGTGGCTTGCCAAGTGTTTGGAAATGACGCGGCCATCGGCTTTGCAGCAAGTCAGGGCAATTTTGAGTTGAACGTGTTTAAACCTGTCATCATTTATAATTTGATTCAATCCATCAGGCTGCTATCCGATGCCATGCATTCTTTTAACAAAAATTGCGCAATCGGGATTGAAGCAAACCGTGAAGTGATTAACGAACATGTCAACCGGTCTCTGATGCTTGTGACAGCACTAAACCCGCATATTGGCTACGAAAAAGCAGCAGAAATTGCCAAGCTTGCTTTTAAAGAAAACAGCACATTAAAAGAAGCTGCAATCAAAATAGGCTACGTAACAGCAGAACAATTTGATGAGTGGATCAAACCTGAAAAAATGGTCTAATCGCAAATAAATCGGTTAAATTCGCAAATAAAATTGTGAAATTTGCAAATAAACTACCCAAATCCGCAAATATTTCGGCAAATTCAGCAAATAAGATAAAAGCCCCCTTCCAAACGAAGGGGGCTCTAGCCATATTATTTATTTGTGAAGGTTCAATTAACGGTTAAATCCGCCAAGTTGAGATTCTGCCATAGAAACAAGACGCTTCGTAATTTCTCCTCCAACAGAACCGTTAGCACGAGAAGTAGTATCCGCACCAAGGTTTACGCCAAACTCTTGAGCAATTTCATATTTCATTTGGTTTAATGCTTCTTGAACACCTGGTACTAAAAGTTGATTAGAGTTGTTGTTTCTAGCCATAGTTGTTAACACTCCTCTTTGGAAATTTGGGGTTAGTATGGTATTGAACCATATTCAATGCCACCTTGGCCTAACCCATGTATTTGGTTGGATGATCCGGAGTTGCACCGGATAGTCCCCTTATTGGTTTCATCCATCGGTGTAAATGTTGCTTTGTAGTCATTATTATGATTCATATTTTGACCCTTATACAGGGCTCTATTTGGTAATTTATTCATCTACATAGCGCAAATAAAGTAACACAAACTAAAGGTAAATAAAAGGATGAAGGGTGAAAGGAATGACAATATGCCCAGTATGTAACGGCTTGTACGAGATGTTTATAATGTGCGCAAATTGCGGGGAACCTATGATAGAAAGCGGGAGACTGATGGATTATTATGATAATTACAGCCCGTATATGGACATTGATTTAATGAAATTGGAAGATGGTTATCCGGATACTTATTCAGGGAACAAATGCCCGCATCTTTATCGCTGCCCTACTTGTCAGCATGACCATGTACTATTCATAAAAGAATAAGCCCTGCTTTCCGCAGGGCCCTAAGGAAGAGTTAGTTTTCACTTTGCGGTCGAACACGAACCTCGGTATCAATATCAAAGAAGTGGGCTTTGTTCATGTCAAATGCTAATTCTAATGTGTCGCCAGGTTTGACATCACTGCGTGAATCCAGACGGGCAACAAAATCTTGTTCCCCTAATGTTGAGTACACTAATAATTCCGCTCCTGTTAATTCGGCAACATCAATTTTAACCGAGATTTTAGTACCTTCGGAAGCATCAATGAAAACCGGTTCATCATGAATATCTTCCGGACGAACGCCGAGAATCATATTTTTACCGACATAGCCTTGTTCACGCAAGTATTTCATTTTTCCTTCAGGAACCTTAATAGCAGTCTTTCCAATGACAAACTTGCCGTCTTGTAATTTACCATGAAAGAAGTTCATGGCAGGAGAGCCAATAAAACCGCCGACGAAAACATTTTCTGGTTTTTCATATACTTCTTTAGGCGAACCGACTTGCTGAATAATCCCGTCCTTCATTACAACAAGCCGTGTTGCCATTGTCATGGCTTCGGTCTGATCGTGGGTTACATAAATGGTCGTGGTGTTTAAACGGCGGTGCAGTTTGGCAATCTCGGCGCGCATGGCGACACGAAGCTTGGCATCCAGGTTGGATAAAGGCTCGTCCATTAAGAAAACCTTCGCATCACGGACGATGGCACGGCCTAAGGCAACACGCTGGCGCTGACCGCCGGAAAGTGCTTTTGGCTTCCTTGTTAAATAAGGTTCAAGTCCAAGAATTTTTGCTGCTTCTTTCACACGGCGGTCAATTTCGTCTTTCGGAAATTTACGAAGTTTCAAACCGAATGCCATATTGTCGTATACGGTCATATGCGGATAAAGGGCATAGTTTTGGAATACCATCGCAATATCGCGGTCTTTCGGAGCTACGTCATTTACACGTTTCCCGTCAATGAAAAAATCCCCCTTTGAGATTTCTTCAAGACCGGCAATCATACGAAGTGTTGTCGATTTCCCGCAGCCGGACGGCCCGACAAAAACGATGAATTCTTTATCAGCAATGTGCAGATTAAAGTCTTTAACCGCCGTTACTTTATTATCGTAAATCTTATAAATATGCTCCAGTTTTAACTCAGCCATGTAATAACGCCTCCCTGATTCATTTGATAAGCCCAGTATACAAATGAAATGGGAAAATCTAAATGGTCAGGCTGCACAAAAATGAAAACGTTTTTTTAGGCAGATTGTTCTTACTATTGTTGAAATTTAAAAAGCATACAAGCAAGAAAAACGGTAAATGCTCCATGAAAGTCTTTTAAATTAATCTCTGTTTTCTCCACAAACTTATCAATACGGTACTGCAGTGTATTTCGATGGATGTATAATTTTTTTGCTGTCAGACTAGCGTTCGAATTATTCTCGAGATAAACTTTGATGGTCAAGAACATCTCAGGGTCTTGATGAAATAAATCAAAAATTTCCTGCATGATTTTTTGTTTTATATTCAAAGGCAAATGAGCGGCCAAATAAGCGGGAAACACCCGTTCATATGTATAAATGTTCGGGATATGGAGATTTTCAAGTGCAAAATTGAAGAATTCTTTCTCCTGTTTAAAGCTGCTGCGAAGCTGTTCAGAATAGGGATGCTGTTTGCCGATAAAGAAAGATGTTTTAATGAAAAAATCACTTTCCAATGTTGCAAGCATTGCCTGAAAATCTTCTTCTGCCATTGAGGTTTGTGCCTTTTCACTTACAATAGTCCCTCTGGTGCTGTTTTCCCAAACAATCACCACATCATCAGTAAAGAAACCTTTCAGAGCGGTTTCTATTTCCGATTGATTGGCACCTTGTCCAGTAAACTGAAATTGAATAAAACGGCAATATGTGTCTGAAGGCTTTAGTGGGATCGGTCCATCTAATAGTAAAAATTCATACCAGTTTTTCACAGAAGATGGCATCGCTCTTGGTCGTTTTTCAACGAAAATAAACAATGTTTTTAACAGCTGGACTTCTGTTTCACTGATAACTGTTTTCGGAATGCCAAGCCATTCCTTTTCGTTTGCATCGTAAAAATAAAATAAGTCATCGCAAAACTGTTTTGGCTGCTCTTGGAACAGGATAGAATTTTTATAAATAGATAATAATTTTTTAAACATGATCATTTCCCCAGTAGTATGTTTTTACCTATTATAACAGGTATCATGAAAAAGCCGGGCCAAAATGAAGAGGCCCGGCAGGGAAAATTATTCGCTTTCATACGGCGGTTCTTCTTCTACAAGATTTCGCGCTTCTTCAATGTTAGTTGTATCATATCGAGCATGCACTGAACCGCCGGACATTCCCTCATTGATCATTCTGTCAACATCCATAAACGCTTTGTCTCTTCCTTCAAATTCCAAATCTTGCTCAATGAGCTTATCGTTCTTTTTCACCAATCCCACAATCCTTTCCTTTCATGTAATCTCAGTTTGTGAAGAATGGCGGTTATTCATTCATATACATGATATAGCATTAATTCATGAATTTGACTTGTCAAGGTTTGGATCACTTCTTGTTCGGGAGGAGTGGATGTCCATTCAATTTTTCCTGTTTGGTGATAGATGCCTGTAAAATGCTGTTTGTTAAAGTAAAAAGAAAAATTCCAACCAGGAATCTTTTTATTTTCAAATAATGGTTTGTATTGAAAGTGCATGATCATTGCCAGAAGCCTCCCATGTTCATTCTTTTCTTTTAAGTAAAGCATAAATTCTGACTTCGAGAATTGTCCAGCGCAAGCGGCCTAGCCCTATCCTTAGGAAAGGGATTAACAGCCTCAAAACGGGACTTATATATTACCTATACCGGCCATGGGTTTAATATCTTGATCAAAGATAGTTGCATCGATCATTTCAAAGCTATCTACAATATTATTTAAATTCCCTGCATTAAGATTATTAAAACCATAAATCCCACCCATGTTCAAATTATATTTTCTATTGGCATCCATTCCATTAATCACCGATTCACCAACGTTAACTGCTGAGTTTGGTTGTGGGGAATTTACATTAAAAATTCCTAAATTTATATTTGAGGGCACACCTTTTTCCTCCTATTTTTTCCTGCTTATAACCTATTTTATATAACGATTTATGCATTGTGACGTAAGTATTATTACAATTTAATTTGTTTTTCGCGTCGCACCCCATACATTGAGAAGCAATGCTATTCATTTCATGAAAGAAGGGAACCAAATAGGTGGCAGAGCCGGTCTATTCTTCTTGTTTCGATTTCGGGCTCATCAAAACTCATTGGTTTTGAATTGACTTCGTAAATATAGTAGTGCCCCGTCTTGCTTAACCCGGCATCAACCGAGAATTCTCCGAAGTAACCGAACTGCTTTGACAATGTTTTCCCAATATAGGGCACAATCGTATAGATGAACTGGTCGTGAAGAGATGTCCGGAGCCGCTCATATGGGAGTAGTCTTCCACCGGTAGGAATATGAGTCGTAATGTCCTGCCTCACGGATTGGCGAATGCCAATGCCGGTTATAGTGTACTCATCACCATCTCCATGTGCAAGGATGCGAAAATCATAACGATTTCCGTCTACCTCAGCCGGATCGATGCCTTCTTGTGCCAAGTAGCTCTTTTCCAGCAGTCTCGTTCCCCAGCATGCCCAAAAATCTTCAAACGACGAAAAGGTTTCGCTGCTTTTAATTCCTTCCAGTTGAATTTGCTCTAAGCGGCGTTTGAGACGGAAGATTCCTTTTCCTTTAGAGGAATGTACTGGCTTTAAGTAAATTGCGGGATACTTATCAATAAATAATGCCAACTCTTTCTTTTGGGTAACAAGAATCGTTTTCGGCAGGAAGTCTCCCAGAACCGGATGGTCTTTCAACAGGCAGTAAAGTTCATATTTATCAATAAAACAAGGGTTGAAAAATGTAATCCCTTTCTTTGTTAGTCGGGAGAAAAAATCTCGGCATTCTTTCGTTTGTTCGGACTTTCGAAAGGGAATCCGGTTATAGACAATGTCAGGGTACGGAAATTCGCCTTTTTTCCAACGGTTTTCATCTGGCAGATAGATAAACCCTTTCATCGTATGTTCATATACGCCATCAAGTGTAAAGACAAAGCTTACTCCACCTAGTGAAATAAGCTTCTTTTGCAAATTCCGAAAAAGCCGGCCATTTCCAGCGACGGTACCATCAGCTTTACCGGCTGTCAATATTCCTACAAGTGGATCCCGGTCAATTTTCATAAATATAATTCCTCTGGGTGCAATAATGATTGCTCTGTTAGAAAGACCGCAAAGGCGAGCGACAACTGCCTAGTTAGAAAATCAAATTTTTTTAATTCTGGGTGTGTAAAGATTGACCTTCCCGGCTTGGAATTAGCCTCGAAGAGCCAAACGGCGCCATTTCGGTCAATTCCTAAGTCAAAGCCAATTTCGCCAATAATGCCTTCAATATTTTTGTCTAAAACTTCACTTAAAAGCAGGGCGGCTTCCGATAATTTGTCCGTATAAAGATCGGCAGTTTCTTTTGGGAAAATTTCATGAATGGTTTTAATATCGCCGCCATTGCGTTTATGGGTTGTTACACTGCCGTTTCCGGCTATTTTGGCGGCAAGTGCTGTTACGCGCCAGTTTCCGAACTCGTCTTTATTGGTATGGACGCGAAAGTCAACGGGGCGGGTACTTTCTCGCAATAAATGAATTCCTTGCTGGATGATCATTCGCTCCAAAGATTGATGTCCAAATACAGTATGAATCAACTTCTCCAAAGTGGTAAACTTTCTCAGACGGTTTACACCGCTTTTATCTTGATAACGGCAGTAATAATCCCCTTCATATTTGTCATAAATAATTTGGTGTACGCCTAAACCAAGACTGCCGTTTTTTGGCTTCATAAAGATGTGACCATATTTAGAAAGCATCGTTTCAATTAAGGAAAAGGATGTAAAAGGGTGGGTTTCGGGAAGGTAATGTTCAACCGAACCCTCTTGCTGCAAACGTTCATACACATCAAGCTTATTGAAAAAACCTGGATTATACCATGGGATTAAATATTCCTTTTGCAGCCTTTCTTTCACTTTGATTAATTTTGGAATCCCTTCACTTCTTCTGTTCGGAAGCCGGTCGTAAATCACATTCGGGAAAGGGATTTCATGTTTCTGCCATCCGTGCTGATAATAAAAATACCCTTCAATGGTTCCCTGTTCCCAATCAATATGCTGTTCACCAAAAACAAAGGGAAGGGCGCCAACTGTTTTATTTACAGACAAGAGTTTTGAAAAAAAATGGGTCCTTTCTCCGATTGGCTGGTCGGCATCTAGTGTAAATCCGGCGGTGAAAATGCCGACGAGCGGGCCGATATACAGATTTTCCCCTTCATGAAAGACATGTAATGGTAGCTTGAAATGGGGAAACAGCAATGCTTTTTGTATCACCCTGCTGATGACAATCCGGTCATCTTGATCAGGGTGAGGCAGGAAGTCTGCTGCGATTGATTTAGAGCCAAAGGCAAGTCTTTTGATTCTTTTATTTTGAAGAAGGGAAGGAGGACAAAAAACAATCATTTGATCATTTTGTGCGATCTCAATGAGATAACGTTTTCTCATAGGTATTCTTCCTTTCCAGATGTTCCAATTGTGACAGATATTTTCCATAAAGGAGGGGCCTCATGTGCAGTGTATCCTTTAAATCGGGCCTTGTTTGCAATAGCACCTTTCTTCCTGGTTTAGAATTAAGATCGAGAATCCAGATAGAGCCGTTTTGTGCGATGCCGATATCAACACCGAGCTCGAACAACGGCAGAAAGGCATTCTCCAATAAATGGGGGAGTTCGGAAAGAATGTAGTCCAACTCTTCCGTGATATATTCCGCCTTAGTCTTGGGAAGTTTGGAGATCCATTCTGAAAAAGGTTTACAAGTTCCCCCTGCACTTAAATTGGATAAAATCCCCCCGGAATTTCCAACCCGAATTCCCCGGCCAAGCTCACCCCAGTTTCCAAACTCGTCTTTCTGTAAAAGCATACGTATATCAAATGGTTCGAGCTCATTGGTTACTAATTCAAGATAGGGCTGGATAAGATATTGCCGCTTCGTAATGAGGGATTCCAGCCATTTATGAAGCTTTGCTTCATTAGGAAAAATTCTCGACACCATCTGTTTTTGTTTTTCTGTTTTAACAAGAAAGGTTTTATCGTTTTTCTTAAGGGAATAGATCCCATATCCATGTGCTCCACCAATGGGTTTTAAGATTACTTTTTTCTTTTGTGCCAATTCTTTTATAACCGTTTTTGCATCTTGGACATGCTGTGTTGGCGGCAAGTAGGGGGAGAGTGGCGTGTTTTTTAGTACATGATAAAGTTCAAGCTTGTTAGGAAGCCCATACCCTAGAAACGTAATATCCTTTTGATTTTTTAACCATGAAACAATCGGCAGGCATTGCTTTGAATGTTCATCCTCCCCATAGAAACAGCGGTCATATAAAATGGATGGAATGGGAAATTCCGCACTGACCCAAGCTTTTCGCTTGGAATCAAATTTTTTTCCTTTGACATGAAGGGAATGGGGATTAATATGTGATGGTATAAATCGGAAGACTTCCATCCCACAAGACTCCGCAAGCATGGCGATCTCGGTAAAATAACTTAACTCACTTTCCAACGTTAAACTCATAATTCCAAATGCCAACAATTTAGTCAAACTTCCTTTCCAAAATAGAATCAAACGCTAATTTCGTACAAAACTGAATAATCGCTTTTGCCGATGGCCTGATTTTTCCAAGATGTTCTTCAAAATCCTTGGATGGCTTTGAGTTGACTTCAATCAGCCATGGCTTGCCTTGCATGTCAATCCCTATGTCAATCCCCAGCTCTCCAGTAATTCCGGAGGCTCGGGATGCGACCATATCTGCAGCTCCTAGAGCAAGCATGCGCATCTGTGAATAGATTTGAGAAGCCCTCCCTCGGCCAAAAATAGCGCTTAATGCCTTTAAAGGTCTCATGATCGTTCCTCCTTTTGCCAAATTGGAAACAATCATGCCCTCTGCAGCCACTCGAGCAACAATTGAAGTTACTTCCCATTTAACAAAGCGATTTTTATGGCATAGTACCCTAAAATCCATGGCGCGGGAATCATATGGGACGAAGGAGATTCCCTGCTGGACAAGATAAATACGATTTTGCAGCAGCGGTTTAATCCGACGGTAAAAATCGTCTAAGGTTAAAACCTGATTCTCCTTTTCTGTCGGCAGGCTGAAAGAGGTTTGAAAGTCATATTGGTTTTCTTCAAGCTTAATTAATTTGATAATGTTTCTTCCTAGGCTGCCGTTAATTGGTTTTAAAAAGACAGTTTCATATTTTTGGATCATTTCTGCCAAATTGTCTTTTGTAAGAATTCTTGTTTCGGGGATATTGAATAGGAAAGGCCCTTCTTGATGAATCTTTTCATACACTTCCCATTTGGATAGGAAACGGTCATTAAAGATCGGAATCATAAGGGTATCCAGTTGTTCACGAAATTTCTTAAAGTCATCGCCCTGTTCCAGCTTTCGTGAATGAATTCGGTTATAGATGACATCTGGTAAAGGCAGCTCAGCACAGGTCCATTTGCCGCTGTCAAAGTAATAGCCTTTCTTTGGGAAATGGTTATGGGAAAATACGTAAAAAAATCCGCCAGTCTTGATAATTCCTTCATGCAGTTCCTCACAAAACTGATGGATGGAACGAAAATACGGTTCCCCGCTCTCTGTATCGGTTGAAAAATCTGTCAGCAAACCTATGATAGGACCAAGTTGAAGAAGGTGTTGATCGGCCTGGTAAATGACTTGCAATTTACGAGTTTTCATCGGGAGCGACAGGCTCGCTAACATATTTTCCGGGATATGAATCTCGTTAGCTTTTCGATCGATGACTTGAATGTTTGCAAAGACAACGGATCGGCCAATCGCTACTTTTACATTCTTGTTAATCTTCATTTGTAATTGAGTAAATAATCGATCGGATATTTGGACAAGGAAGTCATTTTGACTTTCTGGCTTCCTTGAAATGACCGTTACCTGGGTTGAAAACATCATAACCATTCCTTCTGACCAGGGCGCTTCCCTTTTTCTCTTAGGCCATAGTTGATATAGGTATCTTATGTAGGCATTTGAAAAAGGTGATTTGAACATTCTCGCTTTTGGGCGAATAGTCTGGTGTAGTGAGGTGTATTG
>NZ_BCUZ01000088.1 GCF_001591485.1 Neobacillus fumarioli NBRC 102428
CAGCCCCTTTTTTTGTTTTTTTAACGTACTACTTTGACATCCTAAAAACTAGATTATCTGTGTTTCTTATATATATAATGAAGGTATCAATCATGTGGGGGTTTTTATGAAGAATAAGGTACTTGTTGTTGATGATGAGTCATCGATTGTGACGCTGTTAAAATATAATTTGGAGCAGGCTGGTTTTATGGTCATAACCGCTATGGACGGTGAAGAAGGGAAACGGTTAGCTGAATTGGAGGCACCGGATATTATTGTGTTAGATTTGATGCTGCCAAAGCTGGATGGAATGGAAGTTTGCAAGCAGCTTAGGCAGGAACGCATCATGACGCCGATTATCATGTTAACGGCAAAAGATGATGAGCTTGACAAAATATTGGGACTTGAATTAGGTGCAGACGACTATATGGTGAAGCCGTTTAGCCCGAGAGAAGTCATAGCTCGTGTAAAAGCGATCCTTCGAAGAGCGCAAATACAGTCGAATACAGTTGAAGAAGTCGAGGATGTCAGCACGAATATCCAAATTGGCAACTTGACCATCTATCCTGAAAAATATGAAGCCTATTTTAAGGGGAATCGACTTGATTTAACCTTAAAGGAATTTGAATTGCTTCTTTATTTATCACAAAATAAAGGGCGTGTTTTAACACGCGATCAATTATTAAGTGCAGTGTGGAATTATGATTTTGCGGGCGATACTAGAATTGTGGATGTGCATATTTCCCATTTACGCGAAAAAATTGAAGAAGAAACCAAAAAGCCGGCCTATATTAAAACCGTTCGCGGATTAGGCTATAAATTGGAGGAACCTAAAATAGAATGACAGAATTTCGCTCGAGGCTCTTGATTGCCCTGATTACCTTAATTATTTCTGTCTTGGTCGGCCTCGGGATTTTACTGGGGCAGTTATTTAAAAGTTATTATTTGCAATCCTTTAACGAGCGCCTAAAACTCGAAAGAAACCTTGTAAACATTTATATTCAGGAAATCGGTGGAGTATCCGCCTTTAATAAACAAGAGATTTTAAAGATCAGCGGGATGTTAGATGTCAGAATGACGATTACTAATCCGAACGGAAAGATTTTGTACGACAGCAAGGGGCCTTCCAATAAAGACACAGGGAATCTTGATAAAGTGATCCACGAAGCAATCAAAATTGGCCCAAAAGCGCAAGACAGACTAGAAGAAGGCGATGGTTTTGACCTGCATTATTATTGGAAACCTATTATTAAAAACGGCCAAACGGAAGGTTACATCTTTCTTAGTACAAAAACAAATGAAGTAAAACAAGCATACGGACAAATCTGGTTGATTCTTTCGATCAGCCTTGGAATTGCTTTGATCGTCATTATTTATCTGGGAATAAGAATTACTGCAAGGTACACCAAACCTATTGAAGCCGCAACAAATGTGGCGATGGAACTGGCGAAGGGGAATTACTGGGCAAGGATACCGGCTGCCACATTAGATGAGACCGAAATGCTGGCTGCTTCTATCAACATACTGGCGGAGAATCTGCAAGAGCTTGTAAAAGCGCAGGAGATGCAGCGGGACCGTTTAAGAGCTTTAATAGAAAATATGGGGGCGGGGCTGCTTCTGATTGACAGCCACGGGAGCATTAATCTGATTAATAAAGGATATATTGATATTTTTCAGGTGGATCCGGTGGATTGTATCAATAAACAGTATTATGAAGTGATTGAACACCAAGAAATTTGCCAGCTTGTGGCAGAAGTCTTCCGGACAGAACAAAAAGCCAGCAAACAATTAGAGATACCGATCTTGATTGAAAAAAGATATTTTGTTGTTTACGGTATTCCGATTATTGGTACAAACCACGTCTGGAAGGGTGTATTACTTGTTTTTCATGATATCACCGAACTGAAAAAACTCGAGCAAATGCGTAAAGACTTTGTTGCCAATGTTTCCCATGAGCTAAAAACTCCCGTCACATCGATCAAAGGATTTACCGAAACGCTTCTTGACGGGGCTATGAACAATAAAGAAACACTGGTAGATTTCCTTTCGATAATTTTAAAAGAAAGTGAGCGCCTGCAATCTCTTATTCATGATTTGTTAGAACTGTCGAAAATAGAGCAGCCTGGTTTCGCATTAAATATGCAGGAATTGAATTTAACGGAATTACTGGAGAATGTCATTACCCTTTTAAGCGGAAAAGCTCAGGCAAAGCACATTCGTCTTGAATTCCATCATAAAGAAAGCCTAACGATAAATGGAGATGTTGACCGGCTGAAACAAATATTTCTTAATGTAATCGGCAATGCAATTTCCTATACACCTGAACATGGCAAGGTAACCGTGTTCCTTGTTGACCATGGCGAAATGGTACGGGTGCATGTAAAAGATACTGGGGTGGGGATTGAGAGAGAGGAAATTCCCCGGATATTTGAACGGTTTTACCGCGTGGATCGGGCAAGAAGCAGAAATTCAGGCGGTACCGGACTTGGACTGGCGATCGTGAAACATTTAGTAGAGGCACATCATGGTCATATTAGGGTGATAAGTGAAGTTGGGCAAGGGAGTGAATTTATTATTGAATTGCAAAAAATTAACCAGAAATATTTGGATGGTGAGATAAATGGAAAGAAAAAAACTGGTACTGATCGACGGGAATAGTATTGCTTACCGGGCTTTTTTTGCCCTCCCACTTTTAAATAATGAAAAAGGCATTCACACGAATGCTGTATATGGTTTTACCATGATGCTGATGAAAATCCTAGAGGAGGAACAACCCACTCACATACTGGTAGCATTTGATGCTGGAAAAACAACCTTCCGCCATAAAACGTTCGAAGAATACAAGGGTGGAAGGCAAAAAACACCGCCGGAGCTGTCTGAGCAATTCCCGTTCATTCGCGAATTGCTTGATGCGTACGGCATTGCCAGACATGAGCTGGAGAATTACGAAGCAGACGATATTATTGGGACTCTTTCACTACAGGCTGAAAAAGATGGTTATGAGGTAAGGGTCATTTCTGGTGATAAAGATTTAACCCAGCTCTCCTCGCCACATACCACTGTTGGAATTACTAAGAAAGGAATCACGGATATTGAAGAATACACCCCTGAACATATCAATGAAAAATACGGCTTAACTCCAGAGCAAATCATTGATATGAAAGGACTGATGGGAGATTCTTCAGATAATATTCCAGGTGTGCCTGGTGTAGGTGAGAAGACGGCAATTAAGCTGTTAAAGGAATTTTCCACGCTTGAAAATTTGCTGAATTCTATAGACCAAGTAAGCGGAAATAAATTAAAGGAAAAGCTTGAGGAATTTAAAGATCAGGCACTTATGAGCAAAAAGCTGGCCACTATTGAAAGACATGCACCGATTGAAGTAAAATTAACGGACATTTCTTATAAAGGTTTTTCAAAAGAAAAAGTTGTTCCCTTATTTAAGGAATTAGGTTTTTCTTCATTGTTGGAAAAACTGGGTGAAGGTGCCGACAAAGAGGAACAGGCAAAACTCGAACAAGTCGAATATGAGATTCCTGAAGAAATCACGGAAGATGTATTTGCAGATGAAAATTATTTTTATGTAGAACTGCTCGATGATAATTATCATCTTGCCGACATTATTGGCTTTTCCGTTGTCAATGAAAAGGGATGTTTCTTTTTGCCGGCTGAACAAGCATTACATTCAGAAGCATTTAAGAATTGGGCGGAGGATGAAACAAAAAAGAAAACCGTTTATGATGTTAAACGGTCAGAGGTTTCTTTAAGAAGACATGCTATTCATTTAAAAGGAGCCTATTTTGATGTTTTGATGGCCTCTTATCTGATTAATCCATCAGATACATTAGAAGATCTTGCGGCAATGGCCAAGAAATATGAACTCCCATCCCTGCAATCTGATGAAGCGTTTTATGGGAAAGGGGCTAAACGCAAGGTTCCTGACCAGCAATCTCTGGCAGAACATTTAGTCCGAAAAGCTTTGGCAATGTCCCAACTAAAAGACCTGTTAGAAGATCAATTAATGTCAAATGAACAACATGAGTTATTTAAAAAACTGGAGATGCCGTTATCACTGATCTTGGCCGATATGGAATGGTACGGAATTAAGGTAGAACGTAAGCGTCTGCAGGCAATGGGACGAGAACTCAATGAACGGCTCTTGGAAATCGAAGAAAAGATTTGCGAATTGGCAGGAGAAAAATTTAATATTAATTCGCCAAAGCAGTTGGGCATAATTTTATTTGAAAAATTAAATTTACCGGTCATGAAGAAAACAAAGACTGGTCATTCCACTTCGGCTGATGTATTGGAGAAGCTTTCCGGTCAGCACGAAATCATTGAGCATATTCTTCTCTACAGACAATTAGCCAAGCTGCAATCTACTTATATCGAAGGTTTGTTGAAAGTCATTGATCCTAAACAAGATAAGGTTCATACAAGATTCCAGCAAACATTGACAGCAACAGGCCGATTAAGTTCGATTGATCCGAACCTGCAAAATATCCCGATCCGGCTTGAAGAAGGCCGCAAAATTAGGCAGGCATTTGTGCCGTCAGAACCTGGGTGGGTGATTTTTTCGGCGGATTATTCACAGATCGAACTCCGTGTACTTGCCCACATTTCCGGAGATACAAAGCTTATACAAGCATTTAAAGATGACATGGATATTCATACGAAAACGGCGATGGAAGTATTTCATGTCGATAAGGATGATGTAACTGCCGACATGAGACGTCAGGCCAAAGCGGTGAACTTTGGGATCGTGTATGGAATCAGTGATTACGGACTTTCTCAAAATTTAGGGATTACTAGAAAGGAAGCGGGACAGTTTATTGAACGGTATTTGAACAGTTATCCTGGTGTTAAGGATTATATGGAAGAAATTGTTCATTTTGCTAAACAGAAAGGGTATGTCACAACACTGCTGCATAGAAGAAGATATATTCCGGAAATCACCAGCCGTAATTTTAATCTTAGAAGCTTTGCGGAAAGAACAGCAATGAATACACCGATTCAGGGAAGTGCTGCCGATATCATTAAAAAAGCGATGATTGATATGGATGAAGCCTTGCATGATAAAGGATTAAAAACACGGATGCTCTTGCAAGTACACGATGAATTAATTTTTGAGGCACCTGAAGAGGAAGTGGAAATACTAAAAACATTAATACCGCTAGTAATGGAAAATTGTATCGAACTGTCAGTGCCGTTAAAAGTCGATTACTCATACGGACCCACTTGGTTTGATGCGAAGTAGTGCAAGAAAGGGGCGTCCATAGCCTATCTTTTATAAGACCCTAACAAAGGTTACTTCAATAATTATGAAGCTTTCGGAAATATTATTGGGGCTAACCTTTGTTTAATATAAATTTTTTAAAAAAAATTTGACATACTAAAGGGGGGTATAGTATAATGAGATTACGGAGGCGATAGAATGGATGAAAACATAAATCATGATTGCTGCCATCCTGAGGAAAGGAAAAGTCATCATTCGGATAAAGTTAAGAAAAATTTGATTACTCGATTAAACCGAATCGAAGGTCAAATTCGAGGGATCAAAGGATTAATTGAAAAAGACACTTATTGCGATGATGTTATTAACCAAATTGCTGCTACACAGTCTGCTTTAAACAGTGTGGCAAAGATTCTTCTGGAAGGGCATTTAAAGACTTGTGTATTGGAACGAATTAATGAAGGCGATACAGAAGTGCTAGACGAGGTAATGTTAACGATTGAAAGATTATTAAAAAAATAAAAGGAGCATTATAAATGGAAAAGGTAACGTTAAAAGTGAATGGCATGTCATGTAATCATTGTGTGAATGCAGTTGAAGGAAGCGTAGGTAAATTAGAAGGTGTGAAAACAGTCAAAGTTCATTTAAAAGAAGGAAATGTCCTTGTAGAATTTAATCCATCGGAAGTTTCATTAAGCAAAATCAAAGAAACCATCGATGAACAAGGCTACGATGTTGAATAGTGAAAAAATAACGTGCTTTTCAGGCGCGTTATTTTCGATAAAATATATACCCCCTACCTGTATAAGAGAGGTGATTTAGATGAGCAAGGAACGAAAGGAAACAAATTTTCAAATTACAGGAATGACTTGTGCTGCCTGTGCCAATAGGATTGAAAAGGGGTTAAATAAACTTCAAGGGGTTAACGATGCGACTGTTAATTTAGCTTTGGAAAGGGCAACTATAGAATATAATCCATCTTTGATTAGTATGCAAGACATTATAAAGCGTGTAGAAACGTTAGGATATGGAATCATTTCGGAAGCGGAAAATGGTACGAACCGCCGTGAAAAAGAAATAAAAAAACAACAAGGGAAGTTTATTGTTTCAGCGATCCTGTCTTTTCCGTTATTATGGGCAATGGTAAGTCATTTTTCATTTACGTCTTTTATTTATCTTCCAAAGATTTTAATGAACCCTTGGGTGCAATTGGTTTTTGCCACTCCCGTCCAATTTATAATTGGGAAGCAGTTTTATGCGGGGGCTTATAAAGCATTAAGAAATAAGAGCGCAAACATGGATGTTCTGGTTGCTTTGGGAACATCGGCTGCTTATTATTATAGTCTCTATGAGACCTTAAAAACAATTGGTGCCCATAGACAAATGGTTGATTTGTATTTTGAAACAAGTTCGATTTTGATTACCTTGATCCTCTTAGGTAAGCTATTTGAAGCCAAGGCAAAAGGACGCTCATCGGAAGCTATAAAAAAACTAATGGGTTTACAAGCGAAAACAGCTATTGTCATTCGAGATGGAATGGAGAAAGAAATACCACTTGAAGAAGTTGTTGAAGGTGACATGGTTATCATCAAGCCAGGTGAAAAAGTACCAGTTGACGGTGAAATCCTGGAGGGGCAATCATCATTAGATGAATCCATGCTAACTGGTGAAAGTGTCCCGGTGGATAAGACCGTGGGGGATTCTGTAATTGGGGCTACTATTAATAAAAATGGCTTTTTAAAAGTCAAGGCAACTAGAGTGGGGCGAGATTCCGTGTTGGCTCAAATTATTAAAGTAGTGGAAGAAGCTCAAGGTTCAAAGGCACCGATTCAACGACTGGCAGACCAAATCTCTAGTATCTTTGTTCCGATTGTAATAGGGATTGCTGTTGTCACTTTCTTGATTTGGTTGATATGGATTAGTCCGGGAGAGTTCGCTAATGCCCTTGAAAAATTAATTGCTGTTCTCGTTATAGCGTGTCCGTGTGCTTTAGGTTTAGCCACTCCTACATCCATTATGACTGGTTCAGGGAGAGCTGCTGAGTACGGGATTCTCTTTAAAGGAGGAGAACACCTTGAAAGAACTCATAAAATAGACACGGTCATCTTAGATAAAACTGGTACTATAACTAAAGGGCTTCCTGAGTTAACCGATGTGATTGTATACGGAAATATGGATAAGAAAGATTTCCTGTCCTTCATAGCTTCTGCTGAGAACAAATCTGAACATCCATTAGCACAAGCAATCGTGCAAGGAGTTAAGAATAAAAATATTCCACTGAAAGAGGTTCAAGAATTCGCAGCCATTCCAGGTTACGGAGTCAAGGCGATTGTAGAAAATAAACAAGTTCTTATAGGTACCCAGAGACTCATGAACAATGAAAATATAGATGTAACACAAGCATTAGCAGACATGGAATCCCTTGAATTGAACGGCAAGACAGCAATGCTTGTAAGCATAGATGGAACATATGCAGGTATTTTAGCAGTAGCGGATACCATTAAAGAGACATCAACAGAAGCCGTTTGCCGTCTAAACGAGTTAAATCTAAACGTCATCATGATAACAGGAGATAATTCACGAACAGCTGAGTCTATTGCCAAGCAGGTTGGAATCGACCATGTAATTGCTGAAGTTCTTCCAGAGGGAAAAGCAGAAGAAGTCAAAAAACTTCAAAAAGAAGGCAGAAAAGTAGCCATGGTCGGTGATGGGATGAATGATGCACCAGCTCTGGCTGTTGCCGATATAGGAATAGCTTTGGGTACAGGAACGGATATAGCAATGGAAGCAGCTGATATCACGTTAATGAAAGGGGATTTAAATACAATAGCAGATGCCGTTTTAATAAGTAAGAAAATGATTCGGAATATCAAGCAAAACCTGTTTTGGGCTCTGGCTTATAATTGTATCGGGATCCCGATTGCTGCAATGGGATTCCTAGCTCCGTGGATAGCAGGTGCCGCTATGGCTTTTAGTTCCGTATCGGTAGTATTAAATGCTTTGCGTCTCCAAAGGGTAAAGCTCTAGATAAGTGAATTTAATAAGTGGTATGATAAAAGGAAAAGTTAAGGCTCTTGTTCAGGAGTATGTAATAAGGAGGGATGAGTGACATGCCAGAAGGTCCTGAAGTCCAGCAAGTATTGAATACTTTAGAACCCAAAATATTAAATAAAGAAATTATTCATATTGAAGTTTTCAAGCCCAAAATCACCATCCCCCTAAAAGGGAAAGGCAGACAGGACGTTTTTGTACTTACTAAGCGATTAGAAGGAGCGGCTTTTCGAAGACTTGAGAGAAGAGGTAAGTATTTGGTTTTTCATTGTGAGCAAAAAGATGCTTCCATTATATATATGTTGTCACATTTAGGAATGACGGGCGGTTTTTTTACGATCACTTCATTCGACCAGATACCTGATCATTATAGAAATCATGTTCATATAATATTTACTTTAAACAATGGTACGCTGCTTGTTTACTCAGATCAGCGGAGATTTGGATGGGTTGGAGCATTAACAGAAGATGAATACCTTTTATATAAGCCTGTTCAAAATGTGGGTCCTGATCCATCGGACCCAGATGCAGATATACGATTTCTAGAAAACATGAGAAAAAAACAAAATGTTAACAAATCAATTAAAACAGTGATCATGCAGCCTGCTACTATTCAAGGGGTGGGCAATATTTATGCTGCAGAATGTCTATTTATGGCAAAGATCCATCCATTGACGCTCGTAGGAGAAATTCCCGACGATAAATTGTTGGAGTTGTTAAAGCATATAAAGGAAACCTTTGAGCTGGCTATAAGGTTAGGTGGTTCGTCCATTAGGGATTATGTTAATTCAGAAGGAAAAAAAGGTACATTTCAAGAATTACACAAAATGTACAATAAAAAGATTTGCCCTGAATGTGGAGGTGACATTGAAAATATAAAAATTGACAACCGGTCTTCTTTTTTTTGCCCAAATTGTCAAAGACTCTAATCGGAGTCTTTAAATTATAATGCCAGAGAGGAATAAAATATGACATTAATCATTGGATTGACTGGCGGGATTGCCAGTGGAAAGAGTACGGTATCGAATATGTTCAAGGCCATGGGGATTACCGTGATCGATGCAGATGTAGAATCACGAAGGGCCGTTGAAATAGGTGAACCTGCTTATTTTAAAATCATTGAGGAATTTGGAAAGGACATTTTATTAGAAAATGGCGACATTGACAGGCAAAAATTAGGCGGAATTATTTTTTATCAAGAAGAAAAAAGACAGATATTAAACAAAATCGTCCATCCAGAAGTCAGGAAAAGAATGTTTACAGCAATTGAAACTGCAAAGCAGAACAAAGAAGCCGTGATGGTTCTTGATATACCATTATTATTTGAAAGCGGACTGACCTTTATGGTGGATAAAACTATCCTTGTATATGTTGACAGCAATACGCAGGTAACAAGGTTAATGAATCGGAATCAACTTTCATTGGAAGATGCACAAGCACGGATCCATTCCCAAATGCCTCTGGAGGAAAAGGTAAAATTAGCGGATGCTGTGATTAATAATAATGGTCCGATCGAAGATACCAAAAAACAGCTCCTAGAGATATTAGCCGGCTGGGGCATCCATAAAGATTAATGCAGGAAGGAGTTTCCTTCCTTTTTTGTTTACAGTATTTTTCTGAAAAATAAAACTTTAAACAATCCGCTTTTTATTTATCACAATTGATTTTAAATATGTTATACTAATACCATGAAAACAAACTAAAAAGTATAACATTAATGGAAGGGGCCGCAATATGAAGGCGAGATTGGCAATTAACGGATTTGGTAGAATCGGAAGGATGGTTTTCAGACAAGCGATCCTTGAGAATAAACTGGAGGTTGCTGCAATCAATGCCAGCTACCCAGCAGAAACATTAGCACATTTAATTAAATATGATACAATACATGGAGTTTTTCCAGAGGAAGTAATTCCTTTAGACGATGAGCTACTTGTGAACGGAAAGCGCATTAAGCTCTTAAATAACCGCAACCCGGAAGAGCTTCCTTGGAAAGAGATGGAGATTGATATTGTCATTGAAGCCACTGGGAAATTTAACTCTAGAGAAAAAGCAGCACTGCATTTAGCAGCGGGCGCGAAAAAAGTCATTTTAACAGCACCTGGCAAAAATGAAGATGTAACGATCGTAATGGGAGTAAATGAAGAGATGCTGAATATTGAACAGCATGACATCATTTCTAATGCATCTTGTACAACCAATTGCCTTGCACCGGTAGCAAAAGTATTGGATGATAAGTTTGGAATTGAAAGCGGATTAATGACGACCGTTCATTCTTATACAAATGACCAAAAAAATATTGATAATCCGCATAAAGATTTACGGCGGGCACGTGCATGCGGACAATCTATTATTCCGACAACAACTGGAGCGGCAAAAGCATTATCACTTGTTTTGCCCAAGCTTAAGGGCAAACTGCATGGAATGGCTCTTCGCGTTCCGACTCCTAATGTTTCACTTGTCGATTTAGTAGTAGATTTAAAGCAAGATGTCACCGTTGATGAAATTAATCAGGCGTTCATGGAAGCGTCTAGAGGTTCATTAAAAGGAATTTTGGATGTGACAATGGAACCGTTAGTATCAATTGATTTTAATACCAACTCGCATTCTGCAATCATTGATGGCCTTTCCACGATGGTAATGGGAACAAGAAAAGTCAAAGTGCTCGCTTGGTATGATAATGAATGGGGATACTCTACTCGTGTCGTAGATCTGACCTTGCACGTAGCATCGGAAATGGCTAAATTGAACCAAGTCAAAGTTTGATAAAAAAATGCTGTCTTCTGACGGCATTTTTTTACCTTATTTACGATGCTTTTTTTGATTTTCGATAAAAAAATTTTAAAATGGGG
>NZ_BCUZ01000089.1 GCF_001591485.1 Neobacillus fumarioli NBRC 102428
TATTTTATTTGATTTTTGGACATACTTATATTGTTATGAATTATTGGGCTATAGCCAAGCGGTAAGGCAACGGACTTTGACTCCGTCATTCGTAGGTTCGAATCCTGCTAGCCCAGCCAATGAGCCATTAGCTCAGTCGGTAGAGCATCTGACTTTTAATCAGAGGGTCGAAGGTTCGAGTCCTTCATGGCTCATAAAAATTTTATATTGTAACTTGCGGAAGTAGTTCAGTGGTAGAACACCACCTTGCCAAGGTGGGGGTCGCGGGTTCAAATCCCGTCTTCCGCTCCAATTGGGGCCTTAGCTCAGCTGGGAGAGCGCCTGCTTTGCACGCAGGAGGCCAGCGGTTCGATCCCGCTAGGCTCCATAATTAAACTTGCCTTAAATCAGAGCGTGATTTAAGGTTTTTTTATTGTCAAAGAAATTATCAATTAAATGGCGTACGGTTCACTTTGATAAGGTATCTGAGCTCTTCCTAAGACAAGGAAAAGTATGCTATTAGTCCATAAGAACAAGATTGATGGACTGAACAGGGGGAAAACGAGAGCTTCCGGTCCATGAGATCATTGATTCATGGTCCAAGTTGGGAAAAAAGTATGCTCTTGGTCTATGGGAGTGTGCGCTATGATCTGGAAATAGAAAAAATTCATTTCTTTTGGCCAAGTACAGTCACTCGAGACAAAAACTAAAGGCACCAAAAAACAAAAATTTAAATGCCGAAGAACATCTAACTTGGCTGACCAGGGCGTTTGCGCTTTTCTTAGCCCATAGGAAAGTATTCCTGTTAGGTATAAGTGCAACTAAGCCTTATGCGGGCTCGCCAATCGACGAGTTTTCTAATTTTCGATATAGAACCAAAATGCAGAGTGGCCAAAAAAGTTTGCATAACCATTGCTTTACCAATTCTTCGCATATATATTCATAATTTTGTCGAGTTGAGTCATCTTGGTGTAAGCGGTTAAAATAAAAGGGATGACGAATATAAAGGAGAATGGATTATGAACAAAAAACTTTCTATTATTGGAATGCCGATGGACTTAGGTCAGAGAAGACGCGGTGTTGACATGGGGCCCAGTGCCATTCGCTACGCTGGAATAAATGAACGTCTTAAGCCTTTATTTTCGGAAATTCATGATTTAGGGGACATTCCGATTGGACGGCCTGAAGTCTCGATTGATGAGGAATCCAATCTTAGAAATCTAGATTTAGTTGCTGAAAAAAATATATTGCTTGCTGAAAAAGTGGATGAAGCCGTTCAATCTGGTGCATTCCCGCTTGTCCTTGGAGGAGACCACAGCATAGCAATTGGAACGTTGGCTGGGCTGGCTAAGCATTATGAAAATCTTGGTGTAATTTGGTATGATGCACATGGTGATTTAAATACGGCAGAAACCAGTCCTTCTGGTAATATTCACGGCATGCCTCTGGCTGTCAGCATGGGGATCGGTCATCCAAAGTTAACGGATATCGGAGGATATGCTCCAAAGGTTAAGCCGGAAAATATCGTAATCATTGGAGCTAGAGCTTTAGATGACGGTGAAAAAGAATTAATTAAAGAAAAAGGCATTAAAGTTTACACCATGCATGAAATAGACCGACTGGGCATGGCAAAAGTCATGGAAGAAACCATTACCTATCTAAAAGATAGAACGGATGGAGTACATCTTTCACTTGACTTGGATGGATTAGACCCAAGTGAAGCACCAGGAGTTGGAACACCTGTAATGGGTGGAATTAGCTACCGGGAAAGCCACTTGGCAATGGAAATGCTTGAGGAAGCGGGGATTATCACTTCTGCAGAATTTGTTGAAGTAAATCCAATTCTTGATGAAAAGAATAAAACTGCCTCAGTTGCTGTTGGCCTTATGGGTTCCTTATTTGGAGAAAAATTATTATAAAAAGAAAACCAGCTGCTACAATATATGCAGCTGGTTTTCTTTTTATAGGGAATAAGCTGGATAAATCTAACTAACTACTAAGAATGGAAATTTGTTAAAATTATTCTGATAGCCAGTTTTTTTAAAGCAAAGTGAAACCTTTTTACGAATTGCTCGTATTCGTATTTAGGCAATGGAGCTGAGATAACTTAATGGAAGATATTATAAAAAAGAGAATCAAGCAAGTCATTAAAGGCGATCAGGAAGCGTTCGGGGAAATTGTCGATATTTATAAAAACAGTGTCTATCAGTTATGTTACAGAATGCTGGGGAACCGGCACGAGGCTGAGGATATTGCACAGGAAGCATTTATCCGAGCCTATACAAATATCCATACCTTTAATCAGGAATTAAAATTTTCAACCTGGCTTTTTCGGATTGCCACCAATTTATGTATTGACCGGATTCGAAAGAAAAAGCCAGATCATTACTTAGATGCGGAAGTAGCGGGAACGGAAGGGCTGACATTATATTCGCAATTACCCTCTGAAACACCGTTGCCAGAGACTGAGCTAGAAACTTTAGAATTGCAGGATGCCGTACACAAGGAAATCTTAAAACTGCCTGAAAAATACCGATCAGCTATCATATTGAAATATATGGAAGGCTTGTCCCTGAATGAAATAAGCGAAATTCTTGGCCTTCCAATCGGGACGGTTAAGACCAGAATTCATCGTGGACGTGAAGCTTTGAGACAGCAACTACGCTATGTGTGATAAGAGGTGAAGCGATTCATGTGTCCAGACCACATCATTGAGTTAATGCATGAGTATTTAGACGAAGAAATCGACCTTGATAAGGAACAAATACTTAAAGAACACCTCCAAAACTGTAAAGAGTGTGAAACGATTTTTTACGAATTAAAGAAAACAATAATTTTTGTAAAAAGCATCTCCCAAATGCAAACACCTCCAGATTTTACAGCCAATGTATTAGCCCGGCTCCCTAAGGAAAAAAAGAAGATTTGGATGAAGCGTTGGTTAAAAAAACACCCGTTACTTTCAGCAGCATCGTTATTTTTTATTTTAATGATGGGAAGTTTGGTTTCAGCGTGGAATCAGGATAGGGAATTTTCCGTTTCAAAACAGAAAAATCTTGTGGTCAAAAATGATACGGTTATCGTTCCAAAAGGACAAGTGGTGAAAGGCGATGTCATTGTCCGAAACGGAACATTAAAAATCGAAGGAGAAGTGCAAGGAAATGTGACGGTAATCAATGGGGAAAAATACTTGGCTTCTGCAGGACATGTAACAGGAGAAATTGACGAAATCAATGAGGTGTTCGATTGGATTTGGTATTATATGAAACATACCGCTAAAGAGGCTGTGGATATTTTGAATCATTAACAAAAAAATCATTCGTTATGAGTGATTTTTTTTTGGAAAAAGAATAAATCGTCCTCCTAATATTTTCATAAAGTGAGTTTTAAATTAAATAGCAACATATAATAAGGTCAAGCTCATTTTATGTTATAATGATTCAGTTGTGATTTCTATTTGTTTTTAGCAAAATTACGGAGGAAAAACTATGCCGTTTGCCGATTGGTCTTTTTGGAAGTATATATCAAGCGCTGTTGATATTCTCCTTGTTTGGTTTGTCATTTATAAACTCATTAATATAATTAAAGGAACGAAGGCTGTCCAGCTATTAAAAGGAATTCTGGTGATTCTTGTTGTCAGGATTCTAAGTGATTTCTTAGGGTTAACGACCATGAGCTGGATTATGCAGCAGTTAATTACGTACGGATTTCTAGCTATTATTATTATTTTCCAGCCGGAACTTCGAAGAGCCTTGGAGCAATTGGGCCGGGGGCGCTTCTTTTCAAGAGGTACCAGTTCAATTGAAAATGGGCAAGAGCGAACCGTGGAAGCCATTGTGAAAGCCACAGAATATATGGCAAAGCGAAGGATTGGAGCTCTTATTTCCATCGAGAGGGAAACGGGTATGAGCGATTACATAGAAACGGGTATTGCGTTAAATTCTCAAATTTCCTCGGAACTGTTAATTAATATTTTCATCCCAAATACGCCGCTTCACGATGGTGCCGTGATTATCCAGAAAAATAACGTAGCGGCCGCAGCATGCTATCTCCCGCTGTCGGAAAGTCCGTTTATTTCAAAGGAACTAGGCACAAGGCACAGGGCGGCATTGGGAATTAGTGAAGTAACGGATAGTGTAACGGTTGTCGTCTCGGAAGAAACGGGCGGCATCTCCATGACGAAGAATGGAAAACTTCATCGGGATTTAAGTACAGAGGAATTTAAACAATTACTTACAAGCGAGTTAGTCACGAACTACAGATCAAGGCACGCTTCTTCAGCTCGTTGGAACTGGAGGGGAAAAAATAATGGATAAATGGATGGATAACCCATGGTTTGTCAAAATTCTGTCTTTAGTTCTGGCCCTTCTTCTGTATTCTTCTGTATCGCATACGACGAACAAATATACAGATGTTTATGTACCGGGAGGAGAATCGACCGCGACAATCACCGACATTCCGGTTAAGGCCTACTATGATACAAAGAATTTGGTTGTAACCGGGATCCCAAACACGGTTGATATGACGTTAAAAGGGCCCATTACACATGTTCAGACCGCAAAAGCTTTAAGAAACTTTGAGGTTTATGTAGATTTAACAAATGCCAAAGTAGGAAGGCAGAAAGTAAAACTACAGGTGAAAGATTTATCTGACCGCATAAAAGCTACGATAAAACCTGCTACTGTCTATGTGACGGTTCAAGAAAAAATTACAAAAGAGTTTAAGGTGAATGCGGATTTTAATGCCGATCAAATAGCAGATGGCTATGCGGTAGGGCAGCCTGTAATTGAACCAAGAAAGGTTAAGGTTACCGGTGCAAAAAGTGAGATTGACCGAATTGCTTATGTGAAAGCAGTGATTGAGGATAATAAGCCCTTGAAAGATACTGTTTCAAGAGAGGCCCGGGTTCAGGTTCTTGATAAAGACTTAAATAAATTAGCAGTGGAGGTACAGCCTGCAACAGTTAAAGTGACTATTCCAATCAAATCAACCGCTAAGACGGTCCCTATAAATATCGTGCAGAAAGGAACACCGCCATCAGGTGTAACCATATCATCGATTAGTCTCGATACGAAACAGGCGGTTATTTACGGAAGTGATGATGTTTTAAAAAATACAAATAGTACGCGAGTGGAAGTTGATGTTAGCAAGATTACAGACAATACGACACTGACGCTGCCGGTTATTATTTCAAATGGAATTACAAAAGTTACGCCGCAATTAGTAAAAGCAACCGTGACGGTTACAAAGCAGCAAGGAGGAACTGCTAATCAACAAGCGGAGGTTACAATCCAGCAGCAAGAGGAGAAAACCATTTCCGATGTTCCAATAAAAATGAAGGGTCTGTCCCCTGATGAAACGGCGGCAATCACTGATCCGGCAAATCAGATGATTAATTTAATAGTGGATGGCCCCAGTACAGTTCTGGACAAGATGGAGCCTGGAGATTTTAGCGCCTATGTGGATTTGTCGAATCTTGGCCCAGGAAGCCATGATGTAGATATTCAAATCAACGGCCCTTCTGGTGTGAATTGGAGGCCAGACAAATCAAAAGCAGCTATTACAATAACAAAAAATGCATAATATCCAGCAATATATGTTGAAGGAGCGGATTTTCATGGGAAAATATTTCGGTACCGATGGTGTAAGGGGAATAGCAAATAGCGAATTAACACCGGAATTGGCTTTTAAATTAGGCCGATTTGGCGGATATGTTTTAACAAAAGATAAAGCACGGCCTAAAGTTTTAATTGGTCGTGATACCCGTATTTCAGGCCATATGTTGGAAGGAGCGCTAGTTGCCGGTTTGCTGTCGATTGGAGCAGAGGTGATGCGTCTTGGCGTTATTTCTACCCCAGGTGTAGCCTATCTGACAAAAGCTTTAGGAGCACAGGCCGGTGTGATGATTTCTGCCTCACATAATCCTGTAGCCGACAATGGGATTAAATTCTTTGGCCCCGACGGTTTCAAGCTGTCTGACGAGCAGGAGCTTGAAATTGAAGGATTGATGGATCTAGCAGAGGATAAGCTGCCACGTCCGATTGGTGCCGATCTTGGCCTTGTAATGGATTATTTTGAAGGTGGACAGAAATATCTGCAGTATTTGAAAAATACGGTAGAAGAGGATTTTTCCGGACTGCATATTGCGCTGGACTGTGCACACGGTGCAACTTCTTCTTTGGCTACGCACTTGTTTGCTGATTTGGAGGCCGAATTGTTCACAATGGGTAATACCCCAAATGGTTTAAATATTAACGAAGGTGTTGGCTCTACCCATCCTGAAAGTTTGGCTGAGCTGGTTAAGGAAAAGGGAGCTGATGTCGGCCTTGCCTTTGACGGGGACGGTGACCGCTTGATAGCGATTGACGAAAAGGGGAACATTGTCGACGGAGACCAAATTCTCTATATTTGCGGCAAATATATGAAAGAGCATGGCCGTCTAAAACACAATACGATTGTTTCGACTGTAATGAGCAACCTTGGTTTCTATAAGGCGCTTGAACAGCATGGAATCCACAGTGTCCCAACGGCCGTCGGCGACCGTTATGTAGTGGAAGAAATGAAAAAGAACGGCTACAATCTGGGCGGTGAACAATCGGGTCATATTATCTTTTTAGACTATAACACGACAGGGGACGGATTATTAACAGGCTTGCAGTTAGTCAATATTATGAAAGCAACGAAAAAACCACTCTCAGAACTCGCAGGTGAGATGAAAAAATTCCCGCAAAAGCTTGTCAATGTAAAGGTTACTGACAAGTATCATGTAACCGATAATCAGAAAGTGAAAGAAGTAATCGAACAGGTGGAAGCAGAGATGGCAGGAAACGGACGGATTCTTGTCCGCCCTTCCGGAACGGAACCACTTGTCCGCGTAATGGCCGAGGCGGCAACAGAAGAGCTTTGTGATAGCTATGTGGACCGTATTGCTGCAGTGGTCCAAGAAGAAATGGGATTGAAAGAATAAACTAAGGTATATAACCCCCAACGCTTTATACAGTGTTGGGGGTTAGCATCATTTATTGAACAATTTTCTATGTTTGGCATATCCTATGAAGGTAGGAAAGTTTTGTTTGATTTTTCCCCACTAATTAGTTGACGGACATCTTACAATCTTGTAAGATTAATGTGCTTTGTTATAAATTTTCTCAAAGCATAGAAACCAATTTTAATGAGGAAGGTGGGCAGTATATTTTTTATTATGGAAAGCGCCTGAACTAATCAACAGTGGGGTTGGTTAGTTGACGAGGAGGAGGTTTATCGAAGGTTTCGGCGGATACCTCCCGGCTGCAGCGCACAACCGGAATTTCTTCTTTAAAACACCAAGGCGACTTGGTGCACAAAGAGAAGGAAATGCGCATACAGGGTATAGACAGATACCCTAATAAAACAGAGATAAGGGGGCAAGTTTGCCTCCTGGGTTCGCTTGCCCCCTGAAATTAGGGAGGAACAAAAAAATGTGCGGAATTGTTGGATATATTGGAAATCAAGAATCGAAAGAAATTTTATTAAAAGGTTTAGAAAAGCTGGAATATCGAGGCTACGACTCTGCCGGTATTGCTCTCTCCAATGAAGACGGAGTTCATGTTTTTAAAGAAAAAGGACGGATTGCAGATTTACGCGAGATCGTGGATGATTCAGTTTTTGCCACGGCTGGAATTGGTCACACCCGCTGGGCAACTCACGGGGTCCCAAGTAGAGTAAATTCTCACCCTCATCAGAGCACATCTGGTCGGTTTACACTTGTGCATAATGGTGTGATTGAGAACTATGATCTGTTAAAGCGCGACTATTTAGCAGATGTAACGTTTAAGAGTGAAACGGACACAGAAGTGATTGTTCAGCTAGTAGAAAAATTCGTGAATGAAGGTTTAGAGGTATTGGAAGCCTTCCGTAAAACATTGAAACTGCTCCATGGTTCTTATGCACTGGCACTATTGGATACTCGTGACAGCGAAACCATCTATGTTGCGAAAAATAAAAGCCCGCTTCTGGTAGGTTTGGGAAAAGGCTTTAATGTGATTGCCAGTGATGCTATGGCCATGCTTCAAGTAACAGACCAGTTTGTCGAGTTAATGGACAAAGAAATTGTTGTTGTTTCCAGACATAAAGTCGTAATTCAAAATTTAAATGGTGACACCGTTGAACGTGCACCTTATACAGCAGAACTGGATGCCAGTGATATCGAAAAAGGCACCTATCCGCATTATATGTTGAAAGAAATTGATGAACAGCCGCTGGTAATGCGAAAAATCATTCAACAGTATCAAAATGAGCAGGGTGAACTGACGATCGACCGTGACATCATTGAGGCCATGAAAGCATCTGACCGCATTTATATTATTGCAGCAGGTACGTCTTATCATGCCGGACTTGTCGGTAAGCAGTTCATTGAAAAAATGGCGAAAATTCCGGTTGAAGTTCACATCTCCAGTGAGTTCGGCTACAACATGCCGATGCTTTCTGAAAAGCCGCTGTTTATCTTTATTTCCCAAAGCGGTGAAACAGCTGATAGCCGTGCTGTTCTTGTACAGGTAAAAGAAATGGGGCATCCGGCATTAACCATTACGAATGTCCCTGGCTCAACACTTTCCCGTGAGGCGGACTATACATTGCTTTTACATGCCGGTCCTGAAATCGCCGTTGCCTCTACAAAGGCTTATACCGCTCAGCTTGCTGTGCTAGCCATTTTGGCAGAAGTAACAGCAAAAAGCCACGGATTGGACATTGGTTTTGATCTCGTGAAGGAGCTTGGCTTAGTAGCCAATGCCATGGAAGTTCTTTGCGATTCAAAAGAACTGATTGAAGAAATCTCCAGAGGCTTTTTGTCACTGACGCGCAACTGTTTCTTCATTGGCCGCGGTATCGATTTTTATGTCGGCTTGGAAGGTGCTCTTAAACTGAAGGAAATTTCTTATATCCAGGCAGAAGGCTTTGCCGGCGGAGAATTAAAGCACGGAACCATTGCCTTAATCGAAGAAGGCACCCCGGTGATTGCCTTAGCCACTCAAGAAAGTGTCAACCTAAGCATCCGCGGCAATGTAAAAGAAGTCGTCGCCCGTGGCGCCAACCCTTGCATCATCTCGATGAAAGGACTAAACATGGACGAAGACAGCTTCGTCATCCCGGATGTTCATGAATTACTAACACCACTTATCTCTGTCATACCATTACAATTAATTGCTTACTACGCAGCTCTTCACCGCGGTTGCGACGTCGATAAGCCGCGCAATCTGGCTAAATCGGTGACGGTGGAGTAAGAAAATTGGTTGGGTTTTTATTGTTGTTGAAGCATAAAAAACTTTGGGCAATGAGCAAAACATTGTCTTGAATCGCAAAACATTGTCCTCAAACTCACCAAGGATTGGAAATCCGTTGGGTTTTCCCGATGGATCTCCGATCCTTTTTCATTATGACGAAAGAGAAGGAATAGTAGGGGATTGGGCGAATAATTTAATGAGGAAAATACAGGCGTAGCAAGGAGATTGAAGACTTGAGGGGTAGGGGATGTTCGGGCTTCTCCTCAAGCTTCAACCTGATTATTTCATCCTATATTGCCTCAAACTTGACCCTATAAAACGACAAACATTATTATCTCGTTTTGTTCACAATTTACCCTGCTTTTACCCGATTTTTCACATGAAAAAGGACAAGCATTATTATCACCATATGGTACTCAAAAATGCCTCTCAAGCCTTGTTCTAATTGAGCTGGCGGCGTGTTGGGTGAGTGAAGGGGGAAATGACAGGGTTTTTTATTCTCATACATAGTAGGGGATTTCATGGTGAGAATGCGAAAAAATCAGTTAGTTTGCACTGGGAATAGGGGACAGGATTAAAGAATGAGAATGGAACTAAGAATCAGATAACGGGTAAAAAAAGTGGCTCTTGCCTTAATAAAACTTGTAGCTTAATATGTTTGCCTAAGAGCCGAGCGAGATTCAGGTATTCTCTCCTGTTTTCCTCGGTTCTTTTTATTAGAAGCGGGAGGGACGCAAGTCCCGTAAACGCAGGGAAAATCGGGAAAAGACAAGGGATTAGAGCCTTTCTCTTTCTTGACCTCGGTTATTTTTTTTGAAAGAAGAGGGGCAGTCGAATCTCCAGACGATGAGGAAAGTGAAGAGATCATTGCCCGCAGTGTTGTTAATATGACGGTTAACATGTACGAAGATTTTCTCATCGAATGTAAAAAGTATGAACTGGAATTCAACCGATTGAGAGATGAGCTGGTTGATCAATACGATAAAATGGTACAAGATTTTATTTCTTTGTACTGCGATGCAATGAAATGCAGTGAAGAAGAATGGAATGCGAAAATGAGAAAAATGATTCCGTCCAAAGAACAGTTCCGTGACAGTTTCAAACTTACTGTAGATCGAGCACCGTTGGTTTTCACAAGTGATGATCTGGGAGAGTTTTGGGAAGGGCAATTCCTTGGGAAAGCGTTACAAATGGCATTTTCTTTAGCACGATATTTGGACAACTTTACGGATTTCGAATATCCACTTACGGCAGAAGCGATATCAGCAATTCAAAAGGAAATCAGGTTGTTGTCCGAACTAAATGTCACAAATAATGAAGATGTTATCCAAATCATCAGCTTCTTTAAGGAAATCGGGGACTTGATTGCAGAAGGCGAATGCTTGGGATACAGATCGAAAGGAATTGTAAGAATAATCAAGGAAAAAGTTGTGAAAATTGCTGTAGAACGTAACCTATTGAAAATGATTGAGCTGTAATTACAGAGAGCAGGGTATAGAAGAGGGGTTAACTTTGACTCCTCTTTTTCCATTTCCATTTGGCACGATGATTTAATGGGAGTATTCGAATTGAACGGTTAAATGAAAGGGAAAGTCGGAATGAAGGTAAAGGAAGATTTCTTTGTACGCAAGAGACGTGAATTAGGTGTTTCCTTAAATGAGGTCCAGAGGAAAGCTGAATTTCAGACAGAATGACCTCTACTTTTGCTGGCATCGCCTGGATCGGGAAAAACGACCACGATCATCATACGGGTTGGCTATTTGATAGAGGAAAAGGGGATAGATCCAGCAAAGATCAAGGCAGTGACGTTCAGCCGTGCATAGGAATACC
>NZ_BCUZ01000090.1 GCF_001591485.1 Neobacillus fumarioli NBRC 102428
TTGAATTGGTATAGACAACTAGATGTTAAAGATGATAAGATAAAGTATAGAAAGGGAAAGGAAGTATGCAGATGGTGAAGAAGGATAAGCCTATTTTACTTAAGGGCATGCGTATTTATACGGAAAATGAAACAATCGAAAATGGGTATATCAAAATAAGGAACCAGAAAATAACAGAAATAGGTAACCTGAAAGATCTTATGAATGAAGGGGATTTTGAAATAATTAAGGTTTCTTCTGATTTTCATGCTGTTCCAGGATTTTTAGATGTCCATATTCACGGTGCCGCGGGAGCCGATACAATGGATGCAACAAAAGAGGCACTGGATACAATGGCCGCTGCTTTGCCTAAAGAGGGCACCACAAGCTTTTTAGCGACAACCATTACACAAGAAGCTGAATTCATTGAACGGGCAGTGGAAAATGCCGGCCAATATATCTTGGAACAGCCTGAACAAGGACAGGCGGAAGTGATCGGGATTCATCTTGAGGGGCCGTTTATCAATCCTGATAAAGCGGGAGCTCAGCCTGTTCAACATATTATCGAACCGAATCTTGCCCAATTCCAAGAATGGCAACGATTAGCGAATGGAATGATTAAACTGGTCACACTGGCACCGGAGATGCCAGGGGCCTTGGAAATGATCCGCTATTTAAAAGAGAATGGCATCGTAGCTTCTATCGGACATACAGATGCTACTTTTGAACAGGTAAATATGGCCGTTGATGCTGGAGCAAGCCATGTAACTCATTTATTTAACCAAATGAGGGTGCTGCATCATCGTGAACCTGGGGTTGTCGGTGCTGTCCTTTTGCACGATGAATTAAAAGCCGAGCTTATTGTGGATGGGATCCATGTCCATCCGGCCATGGTCAAGCTTGCCTATCAACAAAAGCAAAGGGATGGCTTAATTTTAATCACAGATGCTATGCGGGCCAAGTGTTTGAAAAACGGCCACTATGACCTTGGCGGGCAAGATGTAAAGGTGGAAGATGGAAAAGCTGTCCTTGCAGATGGAACGCTGGCTGGAAGTATTTTAAGATTAGGCGATGGATTGAAAAATATCATGGCTTATACCGGATGTTCATTAAGAGATGCGATTGAAATGGCTGCAGCCAACCCGGCCAAGCAGTTAAAGATTTATGATCGGAAAGGCAGCATCACGAAGGACAAAGACGCGGATATCGTCATTCTTGATGAACAAATGAATGTCGTTATGACCATCTGCCGCGGTGCAATCGCTTTTTCAAAGGAGGAAATGTAAATGAAAATCATCGAAGTAAAAGACTACCAGGAAATGAGCCAAAAAGCGGCTGAATATATGATTGAAAAAATACTGCAAAATCCAAACATCAAGCTCGGGTTGGCAACTGGTGGAACTCCGGTTGGAACTTATCAAAATCTAATCGCTGACCACCGAAACAATGGCACATCCTATAGTGGTGTAACAACCTTTAATTTAGATGAGTACATCGGCCTTTCCGGCAACAATAAAAACAGCTACCGTTATTTTATGAACGAACAGCTGTTCAATCATATTGATATCAATATGAAAAACACTCATATTCCCCAGGGAGATGCCAGTGATATAGAGGCGGAATGCCATCGCTATGAAGAACTGCTGGCCAAACATCATGGGGTCGATCTTCAGATTCTCGGAATTGGCCAGAATGGACATATCGGGTTTAATGAACCGGGGAGCTCGTTTGAATCCCAAACCCATGTTGTGGATTTAACCCCTTCAACGATCAAAGCAAATGCCAGATTTTTTAACAATATGGAAGAGGTGCCGACCAAGGCGATTACAATGGGAATCGCAACGATTATGAAAAGTAAAGAAATCTTGCTGTTAGTTTCAGGAGAGAAGAAAAATGAAGCGATGCATCAGCTGATAAACGGCCCTGTTTCGGAAAATTTCCCTGCATCAGTGCTGAAAAAACACCAATGTGTTACAATTATTGCAGATAAAGCAGTAGTGGCAGGCCTAAAGGTTCACTCATCCTAAGAAAAGTGTAAGGGCCTTGGTCAGCCCCGAGGGGCTGACCAAGGCCCTGGAGCTGGATTAACAAGAACCACCACAAAGACCTGCCCTGTTCTTTGCAAAGATTGATTGGAAAGGTGTTAGAGGAGAATGATTAACAAAAATTCCCCTATCCCTATTTATTACCAACTGGGGGAACAAATCAAAGCACTGATTGAAAAGGGCGAATTAAAACCAGGAGATGCTCTGCCCCCGGAAAGGGAGTTTGCAGAGAAATATCAAATTAGCCGAATGACAGTCAGGCAAGCTTTTACCAAGCTGGTAAATGAAGGATATTTATATCGAATGCAAGGAAAAGGTACCTTTGTGGCAGAACGAAAAATTGAGCAGCTTCTTCAAGGAGTAACAAGCTTTTCTGAAGATATGAAAGCAAGAGGCTTAGAGCCATCAAGTGAGCTGATTCGATTTGAAATGCATCCGTCAGCGGCACCGATTGCCGAGCAGCTTTCGATCGATGAATCAGACCCCGTTTATGAAATCGAGAGAATTCGGCTTGCAGACGGTGTCCCGATGGCATTGGAAACAAGTTATCTGCCTGTTAAGCTCGTCAAAGGACTGACTGAACAGATTGTCAATCAATCCATTTACTCCTATATTGAGGAAGAATTACATTTGAAAATTGACAGTGCCACGCAAGTCATTGAATCATCTATTGCCAGCCAAAAGGATGCGAATCTTTTAAAGATTAACATTGGAGCGCCGGTCATGCTGATTCAGCAAAACAGTTATTTGAAAGATGGCACCCCTGTTGAACTTGTGAAATCTGTGTATCGTGCAGACCGTTATAAATTTATGGTCCATATGAAACGTTAATATAGCCGGTTATTCCCATTCATACTTCTTTTGAAACAAACGAAAATAAAAAAGCGGGACAATTGTTTTCAAAAGGAGGTATTGCCGATGGAAAAGAATACCGGAAGTTTCATGAAGCTAAAAAAACCGACAAGCTTGCTTGTAACAGCTGCTTTAAGCATAGGACTTGCAGCCTGTGCCAATCCCGAAAAACAAGATATTGCGAATAGAACTGGCGACAGAATGGATAGGATTTCGGACGGACGCCCGCCACTCGACCGGAATCGCCCTTTGACCACCAATGACATGAGTCGGCCAGTAGATGTTGATGATAATCTGTTTACAGAAAAAAATCGACCAAGAAGGCCGGCTGTTTTTATTTCAGCTGCGCAAACATCTTTGGACAGTAATCAATACCCGCATACACGTGCTGTGTTAATACAAGATGCGAAATATCAGTATGTACCGATTTCTTCAGGAGATGGCAATGCACCTCAAGGGGGAAACCCATTCCAAACATTTGAGCAATGGCTGCAGCAAGGACCTTCTGGCTGGATGCAAGGACCACAGCAACCCCAGCCTGGAATTCAGACATTGCCGCAACAATCTCAGCCGGTTCCTGGCCGCACCCAATTGGCACCGCAAGCAGCACCGAGACAAACTCAAGCACCAGTACAGCCGGGGCAGACCCCTAGTAATACAGCTGTTACCGGTACAGTCAGTCAATATGTTCAGCAGGTGATTGACTTAACGAATGCCCAGCGGCGGCAAAACGGACTTCCGCCGTTAAAAGCGGATTCACAACTGAGCAGTGTGGCACAAAGAAAAGTAATTGACATGGAGCAACATCATTATTTTTCACATACCAGCCCAACCTATGGTTCCCCATTTGATATGATGAGGGACTTTGGGGTTAATTATCGTTCTGCCGGTGAAAATATTGCCGAGGGGCAGCCGACACCGCAGGAAGTGGTAACGGCCTGGATGAATAGCCCAGGGCACCGTGCAAACATCCTCAACCGCAATTACACAAATATTGGGGTTGGATTCGAACCAACAGGAAAACATTGGGCGCAAATGTTTATTCAGAAATAATACAGCAAAAAAACCGGCGGACCGTCCCATTTACCGCCGGTTTTTTGTCTCTAGTGTTGTGAAGGATGGAAATTTAAATTGAAAGGTTGTTCCAATCCCAAGTTCACTTTCAACCGAAATGGTTCCGTGCATGGCACGGGTGATGCTATGTACGACCATCATTCCGAGACCTGTTCCATTTTTGCCCTTTGTAGAATAGAAAGGTTCTCCTAGCCTTTCTAATTGTTCCTTTGTCATGCCGATTCCAGTATCCGCAATCGTAATGGTTACAAAATTTTGCATAAATTCCGTTTCGACCGATAAACGGCCCCCATTTGGCATGGCTTCAATGGCATTTTTCAGGACATTCACAAAGCACTGGTGAAACTTTTGGCGGTCTCCTTTGATAAAACCGATGACAGAAAAATCAGTGGTTATTTCTACTGAATTCTGATTCGCCAGCGGCTGGACAATATTAATAATTTGCCGCATCTCTTGCTTAACATTTAACTCTTCAAACTGCTCAATCGATGGTTTGGCAAAAGTTAAATAATCTTTAATGACTCTTTCTGCAGAAGAAAGTTCTTCTTTCACGATGGCTAAATATTCTTTTCTCTTATGCCTTGGCAATTGGTCATCACAAAGCAGATGAACAAATCCGCTTGCTGCGGTAAGCGGGTTGCGAATCTCATGAGATATGGCAGCTCCCATTTGCTCTACTGCCTTTAGTTTTTCCGTTTTGAGGAGTTGTTGCTGCATTTCGACATTCCTTAGGATAAATTCAATACAATAAGAGGTCATCCCGATTCCAAGTGCCGGAAGGATCAGGTAGGCAAGGAATGCGTCTAGGATATAGGAATGAGAAAAGCCTATCCCCAATGCCGTACACATACCTAAAACAGCACCCAGACAAACGGAAATAAGGATACGTTTGGAAGGAGCCTGTGTCCAAAACCAAGGATATAAACGCCAAACTGCGATTCCAAAAGGAACAAACAATAGAATCGCTAAATAAAACCCAGTATCCAGCCCATACAAGCTTCTTAGAAGGATTAAAACAATGACCAGGATGGGGCCGACTCCAAGATAAACCCCGCCAATCACTAAAGGAATGATCCTTAAATCATATCTAGCAAAGGGCACTGGATGATAAGAGAACTGGATACAGAACCATAACATGATGATCAGAAATATGGTCATCATTCGTTTGGACATGACCCATTTTTTATACTTTTCAAAAATAATAAAGCCAAGCAAGAATAGAATGAATAAAATGGAGAGATTTAGAAAAAGGTGTTCTGTTATTTCCATTCGCATCACCATCCGAAAAAAATAATTATTTAGCAAAAGTTTACAAGTTATTTCAACAACTTACAACAAAATTTCACAAAATTCTTTCTATACAACGTATGAAAAAAAGGAGCTGAATATGACAGCTCCTTAAACATTTCGATTATTATTCACTATCTTGGGTGGTGTTAAAAAATTCGACTTGCTCTTTTTTATTTGTGTTTAGCTTCTGTTTGCCCATTTTTCCATCTGATTCATAGCTTAATTTAGTGTTTTTCGTATTTTGCGTTTTCATCGTGGTCCCCCTTTTTCTTAATGTTCATCTCAGTCAGTGATTTCATACATTTTTTAATATGAGGAGCGGTTACATTTTTGTGGTGGAAATGGCTTGTCGAATTCTCTCAAGGGCCGGTTTGGCGTTTGCTTGATTTTGAATCATGAGATTGACATAAAGGGCATCAATCAGACTTAATTGGGCAATTCTCGATGCCAATGCTTCGGAGCGGTATTCTGTTTCTTCCGAACTCGTAAACAGTGCTACGTCCACCTTTTGCCCGATTGGCGACTTCGGAAAGCTGGTAATTCCAATTGTTTTAGCACCTTGTCCAATGGCGGTGTTCAAAATATTAATCGTATCTTTATTTGTACCAGAATGAGAAATGACTAACGCTACATCGTTTTTCGTCAACTGGGAAGCGGCCATTAATTGGAAATGGGAGTCCAGGAAGGAAAAAACTTTAATTCCTGTGCGGATCAATTTGTGAAACGCATCCATCGCGATGACGGCAGAACCCCCGGTCCCAAATATATTCACTCTGTCAGCTTGAAGCAGCATGTCAATTGCTTTTTCCAATGCATGATCTCCCAGTATTTGCAGCGTATTTTCCAATGTCCTGATATTGGAGCGAAACACTTTCTCGGTAATGACCTTTTCACTGTCTTGGTCGCTGATTTCCTCATGAATTTGCTGAATTGGTTCAATAATTTCCGAAGCTAGGGCAATTTTCATTGCCTGATACCCTTTAAAGCCAATCCGTTTACAAAAACGAAAAACCGTTGCATCTGCGACATTTAAGTCTTCTGATACTTCATTGATCGTGCTGTGAATGATTTTATCTGGATGATTTAAAATATAATCGGCAATTTTCTTTTCCTTTTCACTAAATCTTGCATAATAGGAACGAATTTTTCCCAAGCAGCTTTGGTTCATGAAAAAATTTCCTTTCTATATTGCGAATTCTATCATTATTTTAGCATAACTCATTGTAAATACCGCAAGTAAATATAAACTGTACTGATCATGATCGAAAGAATCATGAGCGGGAAAGCAATGATGAAAAACTTTCCAAATTTAATCTTATAGCCTTCTTTTGCCGCCAAACCTGCTACAATCACATTCGCACTCGCCCCAATCAATGTACCATTCCCGCCAAGACATGCTCCCAGTGAGAGGCTCCACCATAACGGCTCCAAGTTTTGAATGCCCAGTTCGCCCATATCCTTGATCATCGGAATCATCGTTGCAACAAAGGGAATATTGTCGATGAAAGCCGAAGCAAGGGCGCTGACCCACAGTATTAAAATCGAGGTGGAGACCGTATTACCTTTTGTTAGATGAATGGAATAATCCGCTAACATGGAAATAATGCCAGTTTCAATTAAGCCGGATACAAGCACAAATAGTCCGATAAAAAAGAAAAGCGTCAGCCATTCTACTTTGGCAAAAGCGTTGTCCAAATGCTTTTCCCCTGTTAATAGCAATAATAAAAATGCCCCCGCTAATGCAATGGTGGCGGATTCCAAATGAAAAGCTTCATGCAGGAAAAATCCTATAATGGTTAAACCAAGTGCAACCATTGATTTGATTAATAATAATTTATCTGTTATTTCTTTCTTTTCGTCCAGAACCATCAAGTTTGCTTTTAATTCTGTAGTAGTGTGAAGCTGTTTTCGATAAATGAACACTAAAATTCCAATATTAACAATTAAAATAAAAAACGAGATGGAGGTAAGATTTTGAATAAATGCCATAAAGGTAAGTTCTTTAACCGCACTTCCAATCATAATATTCGGCGGATCACCAATCAGGGTAGAAGCTCCGCCAATATTGGAGGCTATCACTTCGGTCATTAGGTACGGAACAGGATCTACTCGTAATTGCCTTGTAAGGCTAAAGGTGACGGGTACCATGAGCAAGACGGTCGTGACATTATCTAAAAAGGCTGAACCCAATGCAGTAATGACACCTAAGACAAGCAGAATTTTGATCGGGCAGCCTTTCACTTTTTTTGCCGCCCAGATGGCAATAAACTTGAATAATCCCGTCTCAGCGGTAATGGCGACAATAATCATCATTCCGGTTAATAGCCCGATCGTATTGAAATCAATATGATGAAGAGCCTTTTCTTGATCCACAACTCCAAACAAAACCATTAGAATGGAACCGATCATGGCAATAATCGTTCGGTGCAGTTTTTCCGTGACAATAAAGGCATAGGTGATAAGAAATATATTAAGAGCTATAATTGCTTGGTGTGACAAAAGTTCAACCCCTCTCCTAAAAATGGTAAAAAACGCAAAAAAGAGCCTGTGCTGACAGACTCCACCCGTATAAACCATTATTATATTTTACTTTATTTTATAAAAGTATACTTTTGTTGTAAAGGGCAATAAAAAACCCCCATAATGGGAGGTTTTTGTCCATAATATTAACTTGCTTTTCTAAATGCCCGCATAATGAATCCGACAATGAGGGCGAGTACAGCGGAACCAATAATGGCTGGAATGATCGCGAAGTTCGCTACATGCGGTCCCCAATTTCCGAGCACCAATGTTCCAAGCCATGCACCAACAAATCCTGCAATAATGTTACCAATAATGCCGCCAGGAATATCTCTTCCAACGATTAGACTGGCTAACCATCCGATTATACCGCCAACAATTAATGACCAAATAAAGCTCATTACAGAACACTCCTTTTTCATTCAAAATCCATAAGCTTCTCTAGCCTCAGGCAATCAAAACTTATGCCTGTACCTTTAAAATGCCCTGTTTTGCTTTTTTATACTCAAAAAAAATAAGCGCGTAAGGCAAATGCATTTCAACGTTTTAGCAATACATAAATCAGCAGCAGAAGGTGCATAGTTAAAAAGAGGATAGAAAGATAATAATTCAGAAAATTCTAATATTAAGTTTTTGTAAATTTATCGATAATTTTCAACATGATGTGTGCTTTTTTCGCTAAAATAAATTCTGTTGGTTTATTTTAATTTGGAGGTCATTTCATATGGTTTTTAAGAAATCTGATAAATTTTCCATTTTGCTTAACAATATTTCCAATAATTTAAAGGAAAGTGCTGTCTTTTTTTCCGAATACAAATTAAAAGATATAAGTGATTTGAAAATTTTCTCTGAAAAAATGAAGGCATATGAATCTAAGGGAGATACGTACGTTCATGAAGTAATTACAGCGCTGAATGATGCTTTCATTACGCCAATTGAAAGGGAAGACATCTTACAGCTGGCGATGAGTATGGATGATATTCTTGACGGACTTGAAGCAACTTCTGCCCTGTTTGAAATGTATTCCATCACACAGGCTGATGATTTTATGCGGCAATTTGTTGCTGCAATTGAAAACAGTGTATATGAAATTGAAAAAGCTATCGGACTAATGTCGAATAAAAAGCTGCCGCAAATCCGCGAGCATGCCATTAAAATTAAGGACTATGAATCACAATGCGACAATATTTTACGACACTCGATAAAAAATCTTTTTACGGTTGAAAAAGATCCGATTCGTATTATCCAATATAAAGAAATTTATGAAAATCTCGAAAATGTTGCGGATAATTGCCAAACGGTGGCTAATACGCTTGAAACCATTATTATGAAAAATGCCTAAGGAGTTTAAAAATGAGCCTAGTATTTATCCTTACCATTTTAATTGTTATTTTCGCACTTGGGTTTGATTTTATTAATGGGTTCCACGATACCGCAAATGCGATTGCCACTTCTGTTTCAACCAAAGCCCTTAGGCCTCGTCAAGCTATTTTGTTAGCAGCTGTCATGAATTTTATTGGCGCATTGACATTTACGGGCGTAGCAAAAACGATATCAAAGGATATTGTCGATCCGTTTTCTCTGCACAATGGCTCTGTCGTCATTCTTGCAGCCCTTATTTCGGCAATTGCCTGGAATTTAATCACTTGGTATTTCGGAATCCCAAGCAGTTCTTCACATGCTTTAATTGGGTCAATTGCCGGGGCAGCCATTGCTGCGGAAGGGTTTTATTCTCTTAATTACCATGGTTTTATCAAAATTATTGAAGGACTTATTCTTTCTCCTATCTTAGCTTTTATTGTCGGATATATTTTGTATAGTATTTTTAAAGTGGTCTTCAAAAATTTTAATTTGGCAAAGACGAATCGAAATTTCCGGTACATTCAAATAGCAACCGCAGCTTTGCAGTCCTATTCCCACGGAACAAACGATGCGCAAAAATCGATGGGGATTATTACGATGGCATTGATTGCAAATAAAATGTTGCCTCATAATGCTGAAGTGCCATTTTGGGTACAAGTTTCCTGTGCGCTGGCGATGGGGCTTGGCACCTCGGTCGGAGGCTGGAAGATTATAAAAACAGTCGGCGGCAAGATCATGAAAATCCGGCCAATTAACGGTGTTGCAGCAGATTTGACAGGAGCGGGGATTATTTTCGGCGCTACCTACATTCATTTACCTGTCAGTACCACCCATGTCATTTCCTCGGGGATCCTCGGCGTCGGTGCTTCCCACCGTCTGAAAGGCGTCAAATGGGATACCGCACAGCGGATGGTAATTACATGGGTGATCACCCTGCCAATTACGGCTTTAATTGCAAGTATATTGTATTTCGCATTAAATCTTATTTTTTAAAAAAACAAGAGGCTTTTCGGATCTCGAAAAGCCTCTTGTTTTTAGTAATTTCCAGTAACTTGTTCACCTTTGATGATTTTCACTCCTGAGCTTGCTCCAATTCGAGTTGCTCCTGCTTCAATCATTGCCAATGCATCTTCACGGCTGCGAACACCGCCTGATGCTTTAACGCCGATATCAGGGCCGACTGTCTTTCGCATTAAGCGGATATCTTCAACCGTTGCTCCGCCGGTTGAAAATCCTGTAGAAGTCTTCACATAATCTGCTCCTGCCTTAACTGATAGTTCGCAGGCTCTTACCTTTTCCTCATCTGTTAACAAACAAGTTTCAATAATGACTTTCACTAATGCTTTTCCTTTTGCCGCTTCGACAACAGCGCGGATATCTCTCTCTACTAATTCGTCATCCTTGCTTTTCAGCGCACCGATATTAATGACCATATCCACTTCTGTTGCTCCGTTTTCAATGGCATTTTTCGTTTCGAATGCTTTCGTTTCAGGTGTACTGGCTCCGAGCGGGAAGCCGATCACGGTACAAACCTTTACATTTGGGGTATCAGCCAGTAATTCGGCAGCCGTTTTTACCCATACCGGGTTGATACATACAGAGGCAAATGAGTGTTCCTTTGCTTCTTCGACTAACTTTACAATTTCATCCTTTGTCGCATCTGCTTTTAATAATGTATGGTCAATCATACCTGCAATATTTTCAGTCATGTAAAATCCCCCTTATAAGAGTAATGTTTGCTCAACACATAGTAACTATAACAAAAACACTGTATAAATGCTCGTCTATTTTCTTATGAAAGGGAAGCCTGCATACCCTTAGTAGCTAGAAAATTGGAGCCGTTCCTTTTAATAAGAAAGCATAAATTTTTTGACTTCGAAAATTGTCCAGCGCAAGCAGCCTAGCCCC
>NZ_BCUZ01000091.1 GCF_001591485.1 Neobacillus fumarioli NBRC 102428
AAACCGGGTAAAACCCGGTTTTTTTTACTTTTTCAATTGGATGGATTCTTCTTTTGCTTCTTTTACATCCGCTTTTATTTCTTCTTTAATATCATCAGCAATTCCTTCGGTTGCCTTTTTGAATTCCCGGATGGATTTGCCTGCAGCACGTCCGATTTCCGGTAATTTGTTTGGCCCAAAGATAATCAATGCAACAATCAAGATTAAGATTAACCCAGGAAAGCCAATATTTGATAGCATGATACCATCTCCTAACCAAAAAGGTTAATTTTAACTTCCTCTTTATTATAACCTTTTGTCCACCATTGTTCTAGTTATGTCTGAACAAATAAAAATCTTTATAGGTTAGTCGGCCAAATGATTTCGTCTTTCGGATTTTTAACTCCGTTATAAAAATCTTTTATAGCCCGGTCGGTGTATACCCAGCCTTTCCAGCCGATGTGGATGGTATCTTTTAAGAAGTAAGGATCATACTCGTGTTTTGAGAAATCGGCAATTGGAAATCCCATTTTCAAAACTTGGTTTCGAATTCGATTGTAATAGGCAGCGCGTCCTTCTTTTGGAAATCCTGTATAATCATACCAGAATCCATTACAAGGAATAGAAATGAATAATGGTTTGGCACCTGATTCTTTTAAAACGTCAAGAACCAATTGAAAATCATGGTATTCCAGGCCTTTTCCGTATGTCATATGTCTCTTTTTCCCTTTGAGGAAAGGAACCGATTTTCTCATCTTATTATACTGATAGTTGCTGACGTAAAAGCGGTTATTGGTTGATAATCTTGCTCCTTCTTGGTTAGCTAGATTTTCCAATTCATTCCAAGACTTATTTCTGACAACACTGCTAATTTCCCGGCTGCTTGGAGAGCCGCCAGCCAATGAATAATATAAATCTTTTTTCGTAAGCATATTGCGATAAATTAAAGCAAATGGACGAACAATCATTGCTTTTCCTTGTGTCCAAGGATCATGATGAATTTCAGCTTTATATAATGTCGATAACATTGGATCTTTTTTAACTGGCGTAAATCTTAACAGCCGTTTGATCGCCATTTTCTTAACTTTGGGATCAACATTTTTGTTAAAGGCGAGATCGTATCCCTGCAAGGAAGAATAGTTCGGAACAAAATGTGATTCATCAGTTCCAGTTCGTTGAAACCATTGAGGGGAGATAATAAATACGATTTTTCGTCCTTTAAGTTGATCAATATGTTCAGAGAAATTTAAAAAATGGATGAGTGATTCCGTTCCCCCACGGCCAACAAGAAATGGGGTAAATGGAGCCCCGGTTTCCTGAAAATAGTTGGAAGGATGGAACTTATCAAGTCTTGAAAGTTCACTTGACCCATACATAGGTAAATAATGCTGATCATCCAACATTTGTTGCTGAATATATTTACCCTGAAACATTACTGGATTTAATTCTGTCGCAGCCTGAGCAACTCTTTGCTTGGGAATCATACTCTCAATCCACTGGTTTGGTATTGTAAATACAATAATGACAACCAGAACGGCTGCGATCAGGGGTGAGAATATAGCTTTTTTCATTTCCGATCCGCCAGCTGCATGGCAATATTATTAGGAGTATTCCAAGTGTCGCGATCGAATTCTGTTATTGGAACGGTAATACCGAAGCGATCTTCAACCTGAACAAGCAATTCAACTGTACCAAAAGAATCCAATAAGCCGGATTCAAATAAATCAATATCCGGATTTTCCTTTACAACATCATCTTGACAAATTTCTACTAATAAATTGATAACTTCCTGTTTAAAATCCATTGTATTCATACTCCTTTAATAAAATATCCTGAGAAAATATAAAAACCAAAGCATACAAAATGGAAGGTAATAATGACCGATAACACATGTGTAAATTTGTTTTGCGGCCACCATTTGTGTTTTTTGTTAAAACGTTCAAATGTATTATATGCAACCATTAGGAACGCTTGGTATGCTCCATATAAAATGTATTGGATCTCTAATCCATGCCATAGACCCATTAATAAAAACAATACAATATAACCAAGATTTGAGGTGACATTGCGGTTTTTAATCCATTTCTTCTTTGTTACCGTAAACACAAACCGCATAAACACATAGTCTCTAAACCAAAAAGAAAGCGTAATATGCCAGCGATTCCAGAAATCTTTAATATTCCGACTGATGAATGGCTTATTAAAGTTTTCCGGTGATTTAATTCCCATCAGATAACTAACGCCTATCGCAAAATTACTATAGCCGGCAAAGTCAAAAAAGAGATACATGCTATAACCATACATATAGTAAAGATTCATTTGGAAGTGACTATGCGTAATATATCCCAGCTCTGCAATAAAATAATGATTAATTGCATAACCGATAATGTATTTATACAAAAAGCCTAGAAAAATTTTATTAATCCCTTGGTATAGGAAGTGTTTATATTGTTCTCCCGATATTTCGGTATCCATATCCTTGTCAAACCGACGGTAACGATCGATTGGACCTGACGATATGGTTGGGAAGAATAAAATAAAATAGAGCAATCGATGGAGGGGAAGGTCCTGTTTGATCAGTCCATCCCTTGTTTCCATTACAATTTGTGTACCTTTAAAAGTTAAATAAGAAATGCCAAGAAAACCGACTAAGTTTGTAGTTACAATATACGGCAATAATTTTGAAACAGCCAAAGGCAGAATTGATGCAATGACTGCAAGATAGAAAACGACGGTACTATTGGCCTTTTTTCGATAGGCTATGTAGACCTTAATTAATATGACCTGCCATACTGTGAAGATGATTAAAGCCAGCGCCTGTCGATGAGTAGATGAGAAAATTAAACAAAGGGCTAAAATCGTAACAACCATATTGTAAGTATGAAATCTTTTCCCCATTAACCCGAGTATAATGGTTGGAGTCAAAAGAATGGCAATGATGATAAAGAATGTAAATGAGCCATATGGTGTCATTGTAATACCAATTCCTTAATTTTTTTTCGATCCAATTTTCCATTTGCCGTAATTGGTAGTTCATCATGGTAGGTGAACTTTCTTGGAATCATGTATGCAGGTATCAGCTCGCCCAATTCTTTTTTGATTGCACTTGTTAACTGATATTCCTTTTCAAATCCATGTTGATTAGGAACAATCGCCGCCAATAAATATTCAATTTTCTCATCTTGATATACTGGAATTACAACGGCTGATTTTACGTATTGTGATTTGGCAATATGATATTCAATTTCTTCTAGTTCCATCCGATAGCCATGCAGTTTGATTTGAAAATCAATTCTTCCTTTATAAAATAGCAGGCCGTCCTCGTCGCAATAACCGGCATCGCCAGTTCGGTATGCCTGTTCGTTGGAATATTGGAAAAAGGCTTTTTCCGTTAACTCCTTTTGACCTAAATAGCCTTTACTTACTCCAGGGCCAACAATAATCATTTCTCCTTTTTCTCCTGATGAAACCTCAGCACCATTTTCATCTAACAGTAAGATGCGGGTGTCACGTTTCGGCCTGCCGATAGGGAGAGTTTGATGTTTGTCCAGAAGTTCTGCTGTTACTTCAATCGAAGTGATCGCAACTGTTGCTTCGGTAGGACCGTACGTGTTGTATATTTTCGCTTTCGGGAATCGTTCCATCAATTGCCGGCAAACTGATACAGGCAAAATTTCCCCACAAAATAAAAATACGGATAATTCAGCAAGCAGCTCTTGATTAAATGATGGGTCCATTAAACACATTTGGGCAAACGATGGTGTCGAAGTCCATACTTGCGTATTAGATTTTGCCAATGCTTCAAACAGCAGTTTTGGTCTGGCAATCATTTCTTTTGTTATGGCAAAAATACATCCACCGGTGGCAAGAGCAGGATAGATGTCCATTACAGATAAATCAAAGGAGTATGGAGCCTGATTTAAAAAGCGAAGCCCGCCGTTAATTGGAAAGTCTTCAGTCATCCAATTAACAAAACTTTGTAAATTGTTGGCGGAAATTTGAACTCCCTTTGGATTGCCAGTACTTCCTGATGTAAAAATAATATAAAAGTTATCATCATCACGAACCCAATTGGAAGGGGTTATTGGCTCTTCAATTCCTTGCTGAGCCAAGACATCTTCATAATCTGCGACTTTTACCGTCGTTTGATTTATGACAAGTGGTTTTTCTGAGTTGTTTATAACCAATTCTGTTTGGGCACTGTCGATAATCTTGACTATTCGTTCAATTGGAATCGAAATATCAACAGGAATATAAGGATGTCCAGCTTTCACACATCCTAAAAAAGAGATGATCATCGCTGGCTCCATGTGTCCGTAAACCAAAATTGGCGATTGCTTTTTTAAGTTTTGCTTTAGAAGGTAGTCAGCCATCCGCTCTGACCGCTCCCAAAGTTCCGCGTAAGTGACTTCTTCAGCAGGAGAGATATACGCTTTCGCGTTTGGATTAAGATGCGCAAACTCTTTAATCGTATTAAGTAACTTCATGAATCGGCTTCCTCCTTTTAGAAATCATTGTAAATATAAGTGCCGGCACTTGCGTCGTTAAATCCATACATAAATAATAATAAGAGGAGGATGAGCAAATAATAGGCAAATCGTCCAAACCATTTGACTGTTTGGTTAGTGATCAATTGTTTAAGTTTATCATACATGGTGGTTTAACCCCCGTAAAAGATGACTAAAATGATAACGATCATTTTATAATTGTGATTAGGCAAGGTTTCGATTCTCTAATTATTCTTCCTTAGGTAGGCCTAATTTATCATAATTCAGTTTCCGTATTGTTGCAATAAAATTATGATGAGAAAAAAATAAAAAATGACTGTTTAATCTATAAAAAATGCGGTAAAGAAGACCAAGTGCTGCACACTCGGCCTTATCTTGTATTTGTATTTATATGAAAGATAAGATTCCTGAGATATCACAATACTAATTCAGATTGCACATAGTGATACAAAAGCTTTGCTGTATTTTCAATCGATGATTGATGTGTCCGTTCAAAGGCATGGGAAGAATCAATTCCCGGACCAATCAGGCCGTGAACAATATCATGGCCTGCGCGGATCGCTGCAGAAGCATCTGAACCATAGTACGGATAAATATCCAGTTTGTAGTCAATCTTATTTGCTTCTGCGAGCTGTACCAAATGTTTGCGAAGTCCATAGTGATATGGACCGCTTGCATCCTTGGCACAAATCGATACTGTATATTCATCTGTTGACTGCCCGTCACCCATTGCCCCCATATCAACGGCCAAGTATTCTACCGTTTCCGGAGTGATATTGGAATTTCCGCCATAGCCAATTTCTTCGTTGTTGGAAATTAAAAAGTGTGTCGTAAATGGCAAAGTAATATGTTCCGTTTTGAGCTGCTTTATTAATTGTAGAAGGATTGCAACACTGGCTTTATCATCCAAATGGCGGGATTTAATGTAACCGCTTGGTGTCACTTCGACTCTTGGATCAAAGAAAACAAAGTCGCCAACCTCAATTCCGAGTGCGCGAACTTCTTCAGCGTTATGTACTCTTTCATCGATGCGAATTTCCATATTGTCCTGATTTCGTTCTGCTTTTCCGGCATCTTTATACACATGGACAGATGTTTGATGCATTAGAATCGTTCCGGTGTATTTTTTGCCTTTTGCGGTTTCAATTTGACAATATTCCCCTTCAATGGAGTTGAATTTAAATCCGCCAATCAAATCGATTTTTAGCCGGCCATTTGCTTTAATTTCCTTCACCATTGCTCCAAGTGTATCGACATGCGCCGTCAGCATTCGACGTTTGGTCGTATCGGTTCCTTCAAGGGTTGCAATTAATCCGCCTTTTCGGTTTCTCATAGTTTCAATTTGCAGCTCGGCAAGATACTTTTCCACAAAGTTAATGACTTCATTTGTATTCCCTGAAGGGCTGGGTATGGACACAAGCTTTTTAATTAAGTTAATGGTTTCTTCCGTATTTGGGTATGTCACACTGCGTTCCCCTTTCTTCGGGTTTTAGGCCTTCATAATGTCTCTCTCTATTATAAATTTAATCATTAGATCATTAATTGTTCTTTTGTGTTCAGAAATAGCAATAAAACACAAAAAATAGTATTAATTTATAATTTACACTGTTACCAAAATACCAAAAGCTTATCATTTTTTTCAATAAAAATTTATTTAAACCATCCTTTTTTCTTAAACCACCAACACAATCCTAAGGTGACGATGAACATAACAAGAAGGCAGGCAATGTATCCATATTTCCAGTGTAACTCGGGCATATTTTGGAAATTCATTCCATATAATCCTGCAATGAATGTGATTGGCATAAAGATCGTCGTGATAACTGTCAACACTTTCATAACATGGTTGGTTTGATAGGAATTGATGGAAATGTAGCTGTCACGAATATCCGTTGTGAGTTCGCGGGCTGCCTCAATCATTTCGGTTAATTTGAGCAAATGGTCATGGATGTTGGAAAAGTAAACCATTTTACCCTGCATCTCTGTCATCCGCTGGGAATTTAAGATTCTGTAAATAAGATCACGCATCGGATTGATGGTATGTCTTAAGGAGAGCAGCTGGTGCCTTGTATAGAATAAATCATCAAGCAAAACATCCATTGGTCTTCCTTTGGAATTTTCATCAATCTCATTCAGCCGGTCTTCAATTTGATATACAGGTGGAAAATAATTGTCAACCATTTTATCAATGATTAAATAAATCACATGGGACGGGTCCAAACTTTGAATTGATTCACCTTGAGCTAACCGGTTCCACACATCATTAATTTCATATGATGGTTTTTGATGGAATGTAACAATGTAATGTTCACTTAAGAAAAAATCGATTTCTTCTCTTGACATCGTGTCTTGGCTAATCGCTTGCGTAACCAAAAATGTATAATCTTGATAATAAACAAGTTTTGGCCTTTGTAAAAAATGCATACAATCCTCAATTGCCAATGGATGGAAGGATAAGGGGGAGCGTAGAAACTCACATTCTTCATCGGTTGGCTGATTGAAATCAATCCAGTACCATTGAAAATCTCCTTTAACTACCTTGGAAATTTCAACATCCAATTTAAGTTCGTGATTTTTTGTGATGGCAATTGTTCTAATCATAAAATCTCCTCATAAAATCTTGGTCATACCCTTATATGGCTTTTTATTTTGCATATTTCCTCGAATCCACTTTTTCCCATTTTTCTGCCGTTTGATTTCAGAGTTCGTACCACCAAAAACAATACAACAATTATACCGCTAAGTACAATAAAAACTTCTATTATTAATTGAAAAATTGCAGTAGAAACCTATTTTTCCTGTATGATGATTTGCAGCATATTTGGCGAATCTTTTCAAGTAGAAGATATGTAAAAACAACATTCTCGAAAAACTTATACCTTAACCTGAGAAGGACAAGTCTGAAAGAATCTAGAATAAAATACCAATCTTTTTGGGAAATTATAAGAACAAAGCTTGTGAGAGGGTTAAAAATATGTCAGCAACCATGATGGAAACAATTAAAATGAATTTGATAAATCGTCTTCAAGAGGCGGAGGATGTTGTTTACAAGAATCTCCATACAAAGGAAAAATATCTAGAAGTCCTTTATATCAAAACCATCAGTGATGAATCTGTTTTTTATGATAAATTGATTAAACCTTTTTTTGAAATCGAGACCCCTGCCCAGTTTTTAACCTATCTTCAATCGAATCCCCAAATAAAAACTTTTGAAAGTGAATCTCAAACATTAGATGAGTTATTGCATGGTGTGGCGATTTTGTTTTATCAGGAGAACATTTTTTTATTTGATAATAAGGTGGATCATAACAAACAAGTCTTGGATACGACAGTTGAAACAACTGTTCAAGGACCTCAATCGGGATTTAGTGAAAGTCTTTCGGTCAACCTCGGACTGATCCGCCAGCGTTATCCAAGTGCCGAATTAAGCGTAGAGTCCATGTCCGTTGGCACGATATCCAAAACAAAAGTAATGGTTCTTCATGATCGGAAGTTTGCCGATCCGGACACATTAAGTAGAATTAAACAATTTCTTTCATCTATAGATGTACAGATGTTTCAAACAGGCGAGCAGCTTCTAGACATTATCAAAAACAGCAACCGTGCTCTGTTGCCCGTTATGCTTGTGACCGAGAGACCAGACCGGGTGGCAGTGAATTTAGCAACTGGCAAAATCATTGTTTTGGTTCATGGTTCTCCATTTGCTGTGATATTGCCGACAGTCATGAAGGATTTCATGTCTTCAATGGAAGACATCTATGAAACGTATTGGACCGTGAATTGTCTTAAAGTTTTACGTTATTTAGGATTTGTTGTAAGTATTGTGCTTCCTGGCCTGTATGTTGCGGTAACGAGCTATAATCCGGAATTGTTCCGGGTGCAGCTGGCATTATCGATTGCCGGAAGCCGGGCGGGGGTACCTTACCCATCTTTTTTTGAAGTGCTGTTCATGTTGATCATGATGGAAATGCTGACGGAAGCAAGTATCCGCCTGCCAAAAGCAATAGGTCCGACAGCGACAACCGTCGGCGGTTTGATATTAGGACAAGCAGCAACAGAGGCCGGACTGGTTAGTAACATCATGATTATTATTGTTTCGGCTGTTGCCATTTCGAACTTTGTTATTCCGATTAATTCCTTCAGTATCACCATTCGGGTGATGAAGTACTTCGTCTTGGTGACATCCACCTTTTTTGGATTAGCTGGCTGTGTCCTTGGGTTTCTTATGATTATTGCCTATTTAGTCCGGCTCGACAGTTTCGGTGAGCCTTTCCTTACATTGATCCAGAGTAAACCGTAAAATAAATAGGCAAACTGGGAGGAGGCTGTATGAACCGGTATTTTATGTATTTAATGCTCTTAAATATGATGGCGAGTGCCATTATATTTGTTCCGAAAATCCTCATTGACGCCAGGTTTCACGGAGCAGTAATGTCCTTGATTATTGCTGTTCCTATCGGTACAGGTTTTTCATTTCTGCTAAGTAAAGCATTGGAAAGGTTCCCAAACAAAGGTCTCCCGGAAATATTAGATCTGGTAGCACCCAAATGGCTGAAATATACAGTTCTAATCATGTTACCTGTTTTTTGGTATGTAGCAGGTGCAATGACCTTAGTTGGTTTTATTGATATTTTGGAACGTTTCATTAATCCTGAAGCACCAAAATGGATGATTTTGATGATTTATTTAGTGGTTCTTTGTATAACCATTGAGCTTCCAACTCTAAGGGTCATGTATCTATTAGAAATTATCCTATTTATGAATAGCCCGTTTATCTTTTTCATGATTTATAAAGCATTTACGGATGATTACATGAGCTGGGATTCTATTTTGGAAGCATGTACCCATGTGTTTGAATGGCCTAGTTTGACAACGATCGCTACAGCATCATTTGTTTTTTGCGGCTATACCAATTTGATTATCTTCAATCGATTATTTAAAGAGAAATTAAAATTTTGGAACTTTGCGGCTGTTATTCTTTTAGGAGTTTTCAATCTATTCACTTCCTACTTTATTCCAATTGGTATAAACGGAATCGATGGTTCGCATGCATTTTTATACCCTTGGATTGCAACAGCAGACTCCTTAAGACTTGTTTACAGTCCAATTGAGCGAGCGATTTTCCTGTTTTTAATGCTATACATAAGTATTACGCTGATGAGTGTAGTTGTTCATTGGCATGTTGGCTATGAATTGATAAGTGGAATGAATGAGAAAAAGAGTACACTGAAGAAATGGATCATTGTCGGAATTTTTATGGCTGGAACCATCCCTGCCATTCTGTTCTTAGATACCATTGCACTTTTTAAAATTGCAGGAGTTTTTATGGTGGTTAGATTGGGCGCTGAAGTGTTTGTTATAGCCTTGACGATGTATTTGACAAGGAGGAAACCAGCATGAGACTTTTCCTGAAAGGTTTTTGGATATTTTGTATATGTGCTGGATTTTTGGCGCTTGGAGGATGTGGTTTTAAAGATATTGATAAACGTTTCTTTGTTGTTGCTATTGGAATTGATGAGTCAAAAGACAGCCTTAAAAAGTACAATATCAGTCTTAAATTCGCCATTCCGTCCAGTTCAAGGGAGGAGCCGTCAAAATCGATTATCATAACACAAGAAGCTGATACTATATCAGAAGCGATCCGCATTATTAAAACGAAGGTAGATCGGGAAATTGATTTTAGTCACACAAAAGCGATTTTATTTGGAAAGAAATTAGTAGATAGAGAACTGCCTCCCGGTATTTATTTCTGGTTTGTTAGAAGAAGGGATATACAGGAAATCGCCTGGGTAGGGATTGGAAAACCAACTGCATTAGAGGTCATGAAAGTCAGGCCCAAATCCGAGCATTTTCCGGGAGATGCCCTGTTTTTGGCGCTTGGGAAAGAGGGCTCTGAAACACCATTTATTAATTCGGAGTTTTTGTATGATTTTAAAAAAAGAATCACGGAGAAGGGGTTGGATCCTTACTTACCGATTCTCGAAGCCCAGAAGGACTTAATTGTGATCAATACGGTAGGCGTGTTTGATAAAAAACGCTTAAAGTTAACGTTAAACCCAGTAGAGACGATGATTTTAAATTTCTTTTTAGTAACGGAGCCAAAAAGTGCATTAAAAGTATATCACAACCAAGAAGTTGTGATTGATACAAAGTCCGTGCATCAAAAGTTTAAAATCGTGCAACCAAATGGGCGAAAGCCTTATATTCAGGTAAATTGCAAAATAACAGGTATACTTGAAGAGGCTGTAAGTTTTGGGGTTTATAACGAACAACTTTCAAGCTATGAGAAGGCAGCTGAGAAAGAATTCGGCAGCACTATTAAGAGGTTATTAGTAAAATTCCAAAAAGCAAATGTGGACCCACTAGGCTTTGGCTTACGCTTTCGCGCGCATAGTTTTCATAAAAACGATTGGTGGGAATGGAAACGCTTATATCCAACCATTACATTTAATGTTCGGACAGATGTGAAGATAGAGGATACCGGGTTAATTGAATAAGTGTGGTATAGGGGAAAAACCTTTTATC
>NZ_BCUZ01000092.1 GCF_001591485.1 Neobacillus fumarioli NBRC 102428
AGGGTATTGGCCCGTGAATCAGTCAAAAAGAAAGAGTCTTCATGCTCCAAACAAGGGTATTAGTACTTGAAGTAGGTACAAGAACGGATGGGAAATAAGAACGGTCGCTTGGCATAAGTCAAGAACTCCTAATTGATTTAAACATAATACCCCGGAGCGGCATAGATAGGCCGCCCCGCCAATAATCCACCTACCCTGTCGGCCAAGGCTTCCACATTTTTTTCTCATTCTTCTTCCATTTCAGATTCATTAACACGGTCACTGCACCAATAATCCCGATAAATGCCAAGCTGATAAAAAAGCCAGGCCTGCTTGAGCGGTGGAACAGTGTTCCGCTGACGGCGATCAATATCAGCACTGCTCCAAGAGAATATTTCATTTTGCCGCCAATACCCGGCTTCAGAATTTTTCCGGACGAAGCAAGAATAAAAATCCAATTATATAAAAGCATTAACCCGGCGGCAGTCGTAATATACTCGTAAATGTGGCCTGGCATTAAAAGGGCAGTAACGACCGAAGCGGCAATGCCAAGCATTGTGAGAAGCAGGGTAGAAAGCGGAATCTTCAGCTTTCCTTTCTTTGAAAACTTGTGCGGTGCATCCCCTTCCTCGCTAAGTGTAACGAGAATGCTGGTCACTCCATAAAGGGAGGCAGTCATGGTCGAAAAACCGGCAATAATTAAAGCACCGTTAAAAACATGCGGAACAAATGAAAGATGATAAGCATCCAAGGCAATAACAAACGGGCTTTCTTTCTCATTAAATTGATGCCAAGACACCAACATAACTGCAAGTCCGATGGAAAGAACATAGATGAACACTAGCAGAAACAGCATGACTCTTCCTGCTTTTGGCGCTTCTTTCGGGTCTTGCAATTTGGTCGCCATTAAGCCCAAGATTTCAATACCGCCAAATGCATAAAAGGCAAAAATAACAGCTGACCACAGCCCGGTCATTCCATTCGGAAAAAAGTCCTTACGGCTGTTTGGATACTCAATGGCTCTGCTGCCATCAATGACCCCAAATATCGCCAAGAGAGCAATCATCACAAACATGAAAATAGCGGCGATTTTTAATACAGCCAGGATGTTTTCTAACTTATTCAATACACCAACACCAATTACAATAACCGCTAATCCTAATATGGCATATCCTGCTGCAAACAGCCATAGCGGCACCTTTGGAAACCAAAATCGTGAAAAAATTGCGAGCGCCGTCATTTGGCTTCCCGCAATCAGCACCTCAGAGCACCAATAAGTCCAGCCACTTGAGAAACCGGCCCAGCGGCCAAACGCTTTTTTCGCATAAGAGCGAAACCCTCCCTCAAGTGGCTCTAGTGCTGTCATTTTCGAAAGGGCATCAAATACAAAATAGGTGCCAATAGCTGCAATAACAAAATCGATTAAAATGGAAGGCCCTGTCATCTTGATGGCCAAGCTCGAGCCAAGGAAGAAGCCTGTTCCAATTGTACAACCGACTCCAAATAAAGAAAGCTGCCACCATTTCAATTTGTTATGTTCCTCTGCCTTTGAACGTCTCATGAAACTTCTCCTTAACGGTTGAACCCTGTTGCCCCAGGAGATTTATCTGTATCGGATGGATTGTTGTATGCCTTATCATTTACAGCGTTTCTTGGCCTGCGTTCATTTCCCAAATAGGAGCTTTTGTGCTGCGTGCGCTTAAAGTTGTAAAAGTTTTCATTTACCACAGAATTCCCTCATTTCATTTCAGTATAATGTTAAGATATACGCTGACCCTTTTCTTATTCAGAAACCGCGGAATGGAATTATTTTTTTATTACATAATCGGCCGCTTATCTATCGAAAATAATAAAAAATCGAAACCAAAGGGGTTAATACAATGCTATCAACTGAGCAGCTTGCTGAGCTGCGTTTGCAGCTTTTAAATGATAAAGAAGAATTGGAGAACTATCTGACGCAAAATGAACATTTTCAATTAGAACGCGGGTTTTACCATGAGTCGATGGGGGAGTTATCGAGTTATGATAATCATCCAGCAGACGAAGGGTCGGATCTTTATGAACGTGAAAAGGATATAGCCTTAAAGGAGCATTATGAGTTAGAGCTGAAGAATATCAATCAAGCCTTAGAAGCGATGGAAAATGGAACATATGGACGATGCGAAATATGCGGCAAAGAAATTCCATTGGAACGATTGCAGGCATTGCCGAACACAACGTATTGTATCGAACATAGTCCGGATAAGGTTGAATCCCATGAACGCCCAGTTGAAGAATGGGTATTAATGCCGCCTTGGGGGAAATTCGATATGGATGAGAAGGATGAGAATGTGGCTTTTGATGCTGAAGACTCATGGCAGGCAGTTGCTGAATGGGGAACTTCCGAAACGCCTTCTGATTTGGCGTTCCCGCAAAATGATTATCAGGACATTTATATTGAATCAGATGAAAATATTGGCTATGTGGAAAACTTTGAAAATTTTGTCGGCAATGATATGTATGGGAAGAATATTACCGTCTACCCGAATCCGCAGCATGAGCGTTATGAACAGGCACTTGACGAAGAAGGAATCATGACAACGTTTGGTGACCTGCTGGCCTATGAAAATGATCCATATGTTGATGATGATAAGTGACCACAAGAAAACAGCTTTCATAAAGAAAGCTGTTTTCTGACGGTTCATTCATTCTTGGAGGCACCAATTTCTCCTTCGGAATAGACATCACTTACTTGCTCATGGGTTGTGGCCAGTCCTTGTGACAATGTATCTTCCTCATGATAATAACTAGGGTGATAAAAACTTCCGGCAACTTCTTTTTTAGGGTTAACTTTCTTTTTAAACATGTGATCCCTCCATTTGTATTCAATACAACGGTATTTTTTTCGTTTTTACTAGGGTTTACTCTTGTCAAAATAAAACTTTGAAGGGAATGTTGCAGATGAATCAAAAAGATACCTTTCCATCTCGTGAGGAGTTGGATCAAGCCTTTTATTTTCTCCATGATCAAATTAATAAAATATCTGTGCTTGAGGAAATGGAAATGATAAAAGAGGAAGAAGAGGAGCGCTATAACGGAAAAATTTAGCTTTTTCCTCTAGACCAATATAGGCTGCTTTTGCTATGATTTCTAGAGGAATTTTTAAGGGTGGTTTCATGGAATTAAGAGAAACATTGGCGAAAAAAGTAGCCTGGATTAGTTTAGTCAGTAACATAATTCTCACATTAGGGAAAATTATCATCGGCTGGTTTGGCCATAGTGATGCTGTATTTGCGGATGGAATCCATTCCGCCGCAGATGTATGTGCCTCACTGCTCGTCGTTTTGGTCATCAAAATCTCCAACAAACCTGCCGACCTGGAACATCCCTATGGGCATGGGAAAGCAGAGGTCATCGTCTCCGGCATTGTGGGGATCTTACTATTTGAAGTATCGATTTACGTTATATATGAGGGAGTCAGCGGTTTTTTCCATCCAGTGGAATCACCCAGCATGTTGGCGATGTGGGTCGCTGTTTTTTCTTTTATTGCAAAAATGATTTTATACAGAAGTTCTCTTGCAACAGCCAAAAAGAATAACAGTAAGGCAATTGAAGCCATTGCTTTTGATCATAGAGCGGATATTGTCGCATCCATTGCAGCTGCGATCGGGGTTCTCGTTTCTATTATCGGGGAGCAATTTTCCATCACCCCTCTTTTTTATGGTGATAAAATCGCCAGTATTTTTGTTGCATATTTAATTTTTAAAATCGCAAAAGAAATGTTGGCGGAGGCTTTCGACATTTTATTGGAGCGCAACATTAACACAGAGACACTTCAGGAATATATGACAATCATCCAGCAATTTCCTGATGTAAAGCGGATTGACCGTATCCGGGCAAGAGAACACGGCCATTATGTCATCGTCGATTTACGAATTGCCATTGATCATGCCAAAACGATTAAGCAAGGCCATGATTTGGCAAAGTCTATTAAAACAAGGCTCATGGACCATCATGACAATATTGACGAAGTGTTAATTCACTTTAATCCTTATTATGATTAAAAAACTGTTTGGAACTTAGCGAATTTCGGTTATGATAGGAGTTGGACAAAAAACATACAGAGGGAGTTGATATTTTTGAGTTATTCCATAGATCCGGACCCCGGCAGTTACGGGGAAGTTAATCAGACTTTTATAGGGAGTTTCACAAATATCAACTTCCATGAAGGTAATTAACTTCCTCATTTGAAGAGAGTGAGGAGGATTGGCATGTTAGAGATATATAAAAGTACAGAAACAAGGGTTTTAGAAAAAGTCGATACCATTTCAAAAGGCTGCTGGGTCAATATCTATGACCCTACACCAGAGGAAATCGCTAGAGTATCGAATGATGCCGGCATTGATATCGATATTATTAAAGATGCCTTGGACGATGAAGAGCGGCCTAGGATTGAACGGGACGATGGCAGGGTCTATATTATCGTTGATTTTCCTTATGTTGTTCAGGATGAATCAGGACTTGAAGTCTATGAAACCATTCCGATCGGGATTATTCAAACAAAGGAAAATATGATCACTGTTTCCTTGAAAGATTCACCGATTATTGAGGAATTTCGCAGAAACCGGGTAAAAGAATTTTTTACTTTTAAAAAGACACGCTTTGCACTTCAGCTATTATTTGTTATATCTTCTTTTTATCTTCGGTACTTGAAACAAATTAACAAGAAAACAAACGATATTGAACGGCAAGTCCATGAATCGTTAAAAAATAAAGAACTGTATTCCTTTCTTGCTTTAGAAAAAAGTTTGATCTACTTTACCACCTCATTGAAATCGAACAAAGTGGTTCTTGATAAAATCCTGCGTTTTAATTATTTAAAAATGTATGAAGAAGACAAAGATTTATTAGAAGACGTCATTATTGAAAAAACACAGGCAATCGAAATGGCGGAAACGTATCATACCATTTTGACGGGGATGATGAACGGTTTTGCCTCGATCATTTCGAATAATCTAAACATCGTGATGAAATTTCTAACTTCCATCACCATCATTCTTTCGTTTCCAACCATGGTATTCAGCCTGTACGGAATGAATGTCAATTTGCCATTCCAACATAGCCCGCACGCTTTTTTAATTACTCTGTTACTTTGTGGAATTTTATCGGCTGTTACCGCGACAATTTTTTGGAAAAAGAAATATTTTTAATCCCTGTTATTTCAGGGATTTTTTCAATTTTCGAAATGATTATCGCAAAGTGGGTAATACTATTAGCATGTGAGGTTATAGAGGAGGATAAGGATGAAATCATTTGTAGTTAGTTTTCATCAAGAAGATCATGTCGATACAATGCAGGTTCAAAAGTTAAACCAGGAAGATTTCGAGAAAGCAACAGCGGGTGGCACGAGACATTTATTTGAGCTGGACACCAATATCGGCTTTTTCGTCTTTTTCGATGCCGAAGATATTAACGGAACCGTTTCCTATATGGTGTTGCAATATGAAGAGGACAATGAGGAACCATCCGCCTGCTACGCCTTCCAGTTAAGTGACTTTTACGAATTCATCGCATTGTATTTAAATGATCTGGAGTTCAGCGACGAAATTGATGAAGAAGAAGAGGAAGAATACGGTCCGATTCATCATTTGGCTCATCTTTTGTTCCATATCGTTGAAGAAGGCAGAGATCTGGAGGTTTAAGAAAGAAGCTGTACGATTTGTACTTACTACGATTAGCGCAATTTTTCAAGTAAAAAGCACTGGACCGAAAAGCGGTCCAGTGCTTCATTTTATCCTTTTACAGGAGCTTTCCTTTGTGTAGTAATTCTTGCTTTACCCATAAAGAAGATCGTAATTACAATGAATGCAATTGGAATCAGCGTAAGTAAAAATGTATGGGTAATGGAATCCGACATGGCGTGAATAATTTTGTCTAATATAAAACTTGGAATTTTGGAACGCTGATCGGCCTCAAAGATCTGTTGCGGGTTGCCCATTTTAAAATGGCCGGCAGCAGGCATTCCTTTAAAAGCATCTTTCAACTTATCCGTGAACAGATTACTTTGAATCGTTCCGAAAATAGTTACCCCAAGTGTCATGCCAAACGACCTTAAAAAAGAGTTCGTTGAATTGGCCGTTCCGCGGAATTGCGGTTCTAAATTATGAAGCGATGCTGTTGGCAGGAGCGAGAAGGAAAATCCGACCCCAAATCCGACAAGAATCATATAGAGTGTTAGAAGCCAGCGAGAAGTGTCAACCGTCATGCTGCCGAGTAAAACCATTCCTAATATATAGGATATAACCGAAACAAACATCAAGTTGCGGTAAGAAGTTTTCGTCATGAATATTCCGCCTATGGAGCTTCCGGCGACAGATCCAAGCATCATCGGGGTTAAAATTAACCCGGAATTTTTGGCCGTCCCGCCATATACAGCCTGAACAAAAATCGGAATAAATACGGTTAGAATGATAAATGTTGCTCCATATAAAAAGGCCAGAATTTGCGAAGCGGCAAACAGCCGTCGTTTGAACAGCCAAAGCGGTAAAATCGGCTCCGCTGCCTTTAATTCGACAAAGAAAAATACGGCAAAAAAGACAAAGAAGCTTACAAACAAGCTGATAATTTGCACCGAATTCCAATCGTACTGTTTGCCGCCAAGCTCAAGGGCAAACATAAGACTGACAACCGCAATAACAAGAGTAATGGCTCCCCACCAGTCGATTTTTTGCTTGGAATGCTGCATCGATTCATGATAGAACGTAACAATAAGAAAGATCGAGACAATTCCAATCGGCACGTTGACATAGAAAATCCAGTGCCAGCTAATATAATCTGTAATGTAGGCACCCAATAAAGGCCCAAGAATGCTGGATGCACCAAAGACCGCCCCTAAGAGTCCGGTCATTTTACCGCGATTTTCCGGCGGAAAAATATCAAACACAATCGTAAACGCGATTGGCATTAGGGCGCCGCCGCCAATTCCCTGAATCGCCCGATAAATACTAAGCTGAACAATGCTGTGAGCAATACCGCAAAGGATCGAACCGAGCAAGAAAACAATTAAGCCAAACATAAAAAAACGTTTTCGGCCATACATATCGGATAACTTGCCGAATATCGGCATTCCTGCCATAACGGCTACCATATAAGCAGAGGTTACCCAAATGTATTTATCAAAATCTCCAAGGTCGGAAATGATGGTGGGCATCGCTGTCGCAACAATCGTATTATCCATGGCCGCCATGAGGATGCCAAGCAAGAGCCCAGCAACAACCGGCTTAAGATTTGTATCTTTTTTAATCATAAAACCTCTCCCTTATTATTAAATTTGCTAACTCCCCTATCTCCTTCCCCATTGATTAATAAATCGAAATAAATTAGAATGATGGAGAAAAATTATCTTGATGATCAAGATAAATTCATTTTAAAAGGAAGGATGAAATCTGTCAATGACATTATCCAATCATCCTGAACGCTTGAAGGATTTAATCAGGAGCCTCCGTAAGTTGAGCGCAAGGATGGTTCTATTTCAACAAAAAACCGCCCATTCGCTTGGCGTTGTGCTTACAGATTTTAAAACTGCGGACATACTAAATGAGACGGGCCCGTTAACTGCTGGAGAATTGGGGAAAATAACCGGCTTGAGTACTGGTTCGGTTACCGCTTTAATCGATCGGCTGGAGCAGGCCGGATTTGTCAGGAGGGAAAAGGACCCAAATGACAGGCGCCGCGTCATCATTGTTCCCGTTAAGGAAAGACATAATGAAATTAAAGAGCATTATGCCTCAATCAGCATGGATATGGCAGAGCTTTGCGCACAGTATACGGAAGAAGAGTTATTGCTGATTATTGATTTTATTGAAAAAACTATCGCCATCCATGAGAAACAAATTCGAGAAAACCAAGAATGATGGAGGGAAAGAAATGTACCAGCTAAATATTGCAAAAGAACACCAATTGGATGTGTATGAGCTCATCGACAAGGAAGCCGGTTCATGGCTAAGGGTGGTGCCGGAACGGGGCGGAATTATTATCGGCTATGGAGTTGGAGGAGAAGAAATTCTTTTTCTGAACAAGGAAACCTTATATGATCCCGGAAAAAATATCCGAGGTGGGATTCCGATTCTGTTTCCGATTTCCGGTCAGCTTGATGGCGGGGAGTATGTGTGGAACGGGCAAACCTTTAGAATGAAAAACCACGGGGTAGCAAGAAATCAGCCTTGGGGGGTCATTGACACGGAACAAGAGGAAAATGAAGCGGCAATTACCATCCGGCTGGAGAGCAATCCTGAAACGAGAAAAGAATACCCGTTTGATTTTGAATTAGTGTTTACATATCGTGTAACAAACCAAAATCTACTCATTGAACAGCAGTATCGAAATCTTTCGGATGCAGCTATGCCGATGTATCCCGGATTCCATCCATATTTTCGAACATCGGTTAAGGATTTAACCTACGAAACCGATGCGAAAACGTATATCGACTATAATGATATGAAAGTAAAAGAAATTCAAGGATCATTGGATTTAACGGGTCAGAAAGAATCTTTCGCTCTTTTAGATGCCCGCAAAAAGTATATTTCATTTGAACTGCCGGACCGAAAGAAACAAATTACATTATCTTACAGCGATCAGTTTAAATATATTGTCTTATGGACGGAAAAAGATCAGGAATTTGTCTGTGTTGAGCCATGGATGGCGCTTACGGGTGAACTGAATCGGAAAGAGGAATTGGTGATGGTTTCATCCGGCGAAACACTGACAGCTAATTTAACCATTGAAGTGAAATAGGACGTGAAATATAAAAGAACCATCATTCCCGTCCCAGGATGAATGGTTCTTATGTTTAAACTGGTATAAATGATCTTTCTTTGATTTCGTTATTCTGGTGCGCATGTCGCTAAAAACAAAGGGGCTGCGTTTTAATTCAGGGTTCATTTTTCCTTCGCGGACAAGCTTTTCTCGCAGTTTTTTTGCTTTTGATTTTGCCATAAACTTTTCACTCCTTTATTTTATTATATACTAAAAAAAAAGCCTGAGGATACAGGATGGTCCTCAAGCCTTCTGTTATTTTTCGATGCTTAATTGTTCCCCCTGTTTCGCAGGAGCTTTCCGTTTTCTTGTGTAAAGGAAGTAAAAGAGCACTAAACCGATCAGCACATAGAAAGAAAATAGAAAATATAGGGAACTATAGTCCATTTTTGCAGCGATTATTCCGACAATCAATGATCCCATTGCTATTCCTGTATCGTAGATGGATAAAAAGGTAGCTGTAGCGATGCCTCTTTTTCTAGGTTCTGCATCCTGGATGGCAATAGTTTGGAAAGTAGGGAAGAGGGTTCCCCAGCCTAAACCGATTAATCCGGCAGATACCAGAAACATAATAGCGCCGCCAGCTTGACTTAATATAAACATCCCGATCGCAAAAAGCAGAATACATGGATAGGTAATAACGTTAGGACCGTATTGATCAATCCATTTTCCCGTAAAAGGTCGTGAAATTAACAATACAACCGCATATACGACAAAGAATATACTTGAAACGCTAGCCAGGTGAATTTGTGCTGCATAAATCGATACAAATGATAACAAGGATGAATAAACGATCGCCAAGAAACTGCCGACCGTCGAGATTGGAACCGCCGATGGTTCAATTAGGCTGCGGAATGAAAAGGAAGAACGCACTTCCACCTGAATTGGCTGTTGTCTGTTCACTTTGACACTCAAACCGGTAATCAAGGAACCCATCGCCACGATGATAGCAAGAGTGAATAACATATGCGGGCCCCATTTTTGTATTGCCATTAACCCGGCAAACGGGCCTAACACCATCGCCATATTCGTTGATAATACAAAGTATCCCATGCCTTCTCCCCGGCGTGAAGCGGGAATGATGTCAGCAACAATGGTCCCTATAGCAGTCGTTGCCATTCCAAATCCAACACCGTGTAACAGGCGGATGAACAAGAAGCCGGTAATTGTCTTGGAAAAAAGTAAAAGATAGAGGCACCCGCAAATAGCATCACGGCGATTAATAACATTTTTTTATGCCCGGCCCGTTCCATCCACTGTCCGGCAATCGGCCGGGAAATAATGGCTGACAAGAGGAAGATAGTTGACATCAATCCGGCCTCGGACGCACTGCTATGTAAATCATCTATTGCGTAAAGAAGGAAGTGTGACAAGCAAAATATAAAAAGTAAAAAAGACGAAAAAGTTACTTAACGAGATGCTGATAAAGTCTTTCGTCCACAATTTTGGGTTCTCCATTTAATCCTCTCCTTTTAGAAGCTGCTCGAGCCACGTGTTTTGTATTTTAAATAGTTCTTTTTGTAAGGTTTCCGGAAGGGATTTTAATACGGATTGATTCATTTCCGTTACCGCCTGCTCCCATTTTGGGTATTCAGTTAATGCTTTTTCCGTTAATTGAACGTACTTTTCACGTTTATCCCGTCCGGGCACCTGAATGACATAGCCTTGTTTCACAAGTCGCTGAATCGTGCGTGTCATCGGCGGCGCCTCAACAAATAAATAGTCGCAAAGCTCTTTTTGGGTTAAAGAGCCTTTCTTTTTTAAAACAAAAATCACGGACCACTGTGAACCGTACAATCCCATCGGTTTTAATGCTTCGTTGAGTTTATTGGTAAGATGGCGTGAAAGTTGATGCAGAGTATGAAGTAATTGATGGTCTGGCATAAAAAGGTCACTCCGGATACAAATTAATTACCTAGGTAAATATATGCCGATTTTAAGTAATTGTCAAGGATTGTTGCAGGAAATGTATTGATCGTGAGAAGTGTTGATTTAGAAATATAATAATATTATTGAAT
>NZ_BCUZ01000093.1 GCF_001591485.1 Neobacillus fumarioli NBRC 102428
CCCCTTCCTTTTTAAACAAAAATGTCCAGTTTTTACTTAATGCTAACGATTCTTACATTCATTTCGCCGCCAGGTGTTTGCACAGCCACTTCGTCACCGACTTTTTTTCCTAGCAGGCTCTTGGCGATCGGTGAGTCATTGGAAATCTTGCCTTCAAACGGGTCAGCTTCGGCACTGCCGACGATCGTGTAAGTTTCTTCTTCACCATCAGGAAGTTCTACAAAAGTAACAGAACGGCCTAATGTAACAGTATCGCCGGCTAGTTCGTCTTCGCTGATAATTTTCGCATTGCGAATCATATTCTCAAGAGTTGTAATTCTACCTTCTACAAAAGCTTGTTCTTCTTTAGCAGAATCATACTCGGAGTTTTCAGATAAGTCGCCGAAACTTCTGGCAATCTTTATCCTTTCTACAACTTCTTTCCGTTTAACTGTTTTTAAGTACTCGAGCTCCTGCTCAAGTTTTTCTTTTCCTGCCTGCGTCATTGGAAATTCTTTTTCTGCAGCCAAAACCCTCACTCCTTCTAGTCTTCACAATCCCCCATTAGAAATTGTGTTGTGTTTTTATGTAAATATTGTGCCAGCGGCACAATATATATCCTGCGCGTCCCAAATTTAGAACGCGCAGGTAAATGAAGCATTTTAAAAATAGATTCTTTTGCTATTGTTTCATAAAAACGCTTTTTGTTCAAGAATTGTTTGAATTTTTGTCACCATCAAATCGATGGCAACATGATTCTGCCCGCCTTCTGGAATAATGACATCAGCGTAACGCTTTGTTGGCTCCACGAACTGATTATGCATGGGCCGCACAACATTTGTATACTGATCAATCACCGACTCGAAGGTCCTGCCCCGTTCTTTAATATCCCGGGTCAGCCGGCGGATAATTCTTAAATCGGCGTCGGTATCTACAAACAGTTTGATATCCATTAAATTGCGGAGGCGTTCATCCTCAAGAACGAGAATTCCTTCTAAAATAATGACATCTTTTGGTTCGACATGGATTACCTCGTCCGATCGGGTATGAATGGAATAATCATAGACAGGTTTTTCAATTGGCTGATACTGAAGCAGCTTCTTAATATGCTCAATCAGCAAATCATTGTCGAACGCAAGCGGGTGGTCATAATTTGTCTTTAATCGCTCTTCAAATGGCAAATGACTTTGATCCCTATAATAGAAATCCTGCTCAAGAATTAAAATGGAATGGCCTTTAAAACTCTCATAGATGGCTTTGGTGACACTTGTTTTCCCTGAGCCCGAGCCGCCGGCCACACCAATTACAACCGGTTTAGGCATCATGCTAGTTCTCCTTCCGCATCATGTTGTTAGGGTAAACCGGTTTGTCCAATTTAAACCGTACAATTTGCAGTGGATGCCTTGCCGCATCCAGCTCGTTCCCCTTTTCGTCCCAAATTTTATCAATGACGTGAGTAAAGTTTTGGATTTCTGGTCCGAAGAATTCCACTTCGTCTCCCGGTTTGAAATGGTTCCGCTGTTGTAGGGTGACCATTTGTTCATCCTCATTGTAATCAAGTACAAGCCCTACAAATTCATACTTGGTCTTTTTGCTATGATTACCAAACATTTGCTCTTTATACCCCGGAATTCCTTCGAAAAACGCTGGAGCCGTTTCCCGATTGGCGCATTTATCGAGTTCTTCCAGCCACTCGCGCTTAATGACAAAATGATCCGGGTCCGCGCAATAAGCATCGATTACCTTGCGATATACGCTGACAACTGTCGCAATATAATGAATCGATTTCATCCGGCCTTCAATTTTTAAACTGTCAATACCGAGCTCGATCATCTTTGGAATCGATTGAATTAGATTTAAGTCTTTCGGGCTCATGGCAAACGGGGCATCTTGATCACTATAAAGAGGGACTTCATTGCCGCCTTCAATCTCGTAAAGGTCATAATCCCAGCGGCATGATTGGCAGCAGCCGCCGCGGTTTGAGTCCCGTGCTGTCATATGGTTGCTTAAGGTGCAGCGTCCCGAATAAGCAATACACATCGCCCCATGGATAAAGGTTTCGATTTCGATATCCACTTTTTCTTTCACTTCTCTAATCTCTTCGGCACTTGTTTCACGAGCCAATACGACGCGATCCAGCCCTTCTTCTTTCCAGAATTGAACGGCCTTCCAGTTTGCCAAAGATTGCTGAGTACTTAAGTGAACTTCAATTTCCGGCGCAATCCGGCGGCATGTTTCGATAATCAGCGGATCAGCAACAATAATTCCGGCGATTCCCGCTTCTTTTAAGCCGTACATATATTCTTCGAGGCCGGGAATATTTTCATTGTGGGCATAGATATTCGTAGTTACGTAAATTTTTGCCCCGTATTGTTTCGCGAACTCTACCCCTTCTTTAATTTCTTCGAGGGTGAAGTTATCCGCATTGGAACGGAGGCCGTATTCCTGGCCGCCGATAAATACAGCATCAGCCCCGTATTGTACAGCAATTTTCAATTTTTCAAGATTGCCTGCCGGTGCTAGGAGTTCCGGCTTTTTCACAATGACACGCTTTCCGTTAACAATCTCAGAAATTTTATCTTTAACTGTATTCATGCTAAGAACCCCTCCCTTGTAAAAAAATGATTCAACAATACTTTTTTATTAATAAACCGTTTCTTTGAAGAAGAATCCTGTATCCAATGGACGATTGGCCGGCTGAATTTCTTCGATGGATGCAAGAAGCCCATCCTTTTGATCCTCATAGAGATCCGGATTTTCGTAATATAAGTCAATTGCCTTACGATATGCCTTTGTAACAGCAAGAATATACTCTGGACTTTTTAAGATTCCATCGATTTTAAACGAATCGACGCCTGCTTCCAGCATATCCGCGAGCTCATCAATGATACAGATATCATTTGGGCTCATAATATGGGTGCCGTTTTCGTCTTCAAAAATCGGATATTTATTGCCGCGCTCTTTATCATGCAAGAACATATTCTTTTTGGTCTTGCGGTTTTCTATCTCCATCACTTTACCCTGGTATTCAAAATAGTTTCCAAGTAAGGAGCGCTTTGATTGGAACATACAGCTCATCCCATGAACCTGAACTTCGATTTCCACTTCTGCCTTCTCTACAATCTCAACGATGGCATCCATATTGATTTCGCGGGCAAGAACCGCTCTTTTCGCCCCTTTTCGGCCCCAATAATTACAGGTATACCAGTTTGTTCCCGTTGTTTCCGTACTCCAATGCAGCTTCATTTCTGGTGCTGATTCCCGGGCAGCCATCAATACTGCTGGATCCCCGAAAATAACAGCATCTGCACCTGCTTCGACCAAAAAGCGGAGATAATCGCCCAGTTCATCAACCTTATCATTGTGAAAGATCGCATTCATGGCCACATAAACTTTTTTCCCTTTTGAATGAGCAAGTTCGATCGCCTTCTTGACATCTTTACGGTTAAATTCACCGGCAAGCCTTAGTCCATACCTCTGTTCACCGATAACAAAAGCATCTGCACCTGCTTCTGCTAAAGGCAGTATATCGTCAATCGAAATCGGTGTTACGAGCAGTTCCGTTTTTTTCATTTGCTTTCACCTCTTTTTTTGCTAATGGCAACCCCATCGCCTACAGGGAGAATAACCGTATCATAGTCCGGATGATTCATTAACCAGCGGTTAAAATCAGCAATCTTTCTGACAAGATTCCGCGTTCTTTTTGAATCAATCTCCTCTTCGGCAACAAGACCTTTAAACAAGACATTATCCGTAATAATCATTCCGTCCCCATTCAAATGTTTGGAATAAATCGAGAAGAACTTTTGATATTGACCTTTGGCAGCGTCAATAAAAATGGCATCAAATGGGGCAAAACTGCTGACCGTATCCTCTAATTCTAACGCATCACCTTGCAGCAAAACAATTTGCTCCTGATGGTTTGACCGGGAAATAAATTCACAAGCAGATACATAACGCTCATCGTTTCGCTCAATGGTAACAATCCGGGCATCTGGCAGGGTCATGGCCATTCTTAGCGCAGAATAGCCAATAGCTGTTCCAATCTCGAGAATATTGGCTGGCCGGTGAACTCTTAGCAATTGCAGCATTGCCTCGATACCTGTCAACTCCATAATAGGAACATGATGAATAGCTGCATATTCCTCCATTTCCGCAACAAGCGGATCTCTCTGTGGAATTAGTTCTTCAATATAAGAAAGCAGCTTCTGATCCAACAAGCTGCGCCACTCCTTTAAATGCATTTTTGCCAAAATTATACTCTTTAGACATATGAAAACTCGCCGATTGGCGAGTCGAGTTTTTAAGCACCTGACTATTTTACCACAAACAAAGTGCGAATGCGAATTTTTCCCTCTTTGTTCCGCTGGTTATTTATTGGAAATATACTTAGCTTTTTCTTGATTATGTTCCGCAAGTGTTTTTGTAAAAATAATGCTGCCTGAAGGCGTCGCCAAAAAATAGTAATAATCAGTTTTGGCCGGATTTAATGCTGCTTCAATCGAGGAAATACCCGCATTGGCAATAGGTCCAGGAGGTAGGCCTGGATGCAGGTACGTATTAAATGGAGAATTCACTTGCAAATCTTTATAGTACACTTTCTCCTTATGCTTTCCTTCAGCATAAAGCACAGTCGGGTCTGTTTGCAGCGGCATCCCCTTCTGGATTCGATTATAAAAAACACTGGCAATCTTATTTCGATCCGTTCTCCCTGTCGCTTCCTCTTCTACAAGCGATGCCATTGTTAATAATTCATGAACAGATAGCTTTTTTTGTTTCATTTCATTTTGATACTCATTTAAGACACTTCGTGTCTTGTCAAGCATGACATCAACCATTTCATCTACTGAAGGGTTTGGTTTGTAAAAAGAATAGGTAGCTGGAAATAAATAGCCTTCAAGCGGATATTTCACAGATTTATTAAGTATTTCATTTGTCAATAAATCCGGATATTTGGCCATCAGTGTTTTGATAAATTGGCGGTCATTTAATTGATTGATGATAACTGCATCTTTCTGTTTCATAGCTTTTGCCATGATGTCAGCTATTTCCGTCAACTGTGTTCCTTCAGGAATCGTTATTTTGACACTTGGCGTCGGGAGAATCTTGCCTGTTTTCAAGCGGCTGATAATTCCAGGGACATCCATGGAGGGGCTGAGAACATACTCACCTGCTTTAAACCCGCCTACATTTTTAAGCTTGACATAATATTTAAATACTATAGCACTTTTTATGATCCCGTTTTTCTGCAGTGTTAAGGCAATTTCCGATACGGATGAACCAATTGGAATATTTACTTTTTTCTCAAGTTTACTTTTTGGATTCACGGGTTTTAAGGCGGAATTAACATAAAAGTAGCTTCCCCCGCCGATCAGAAGAATCAATACCAGCACTGCTATCGATACGATAAAGACGATCTTTCTAACCATCCTTGCTTCACTTTGCTGTTCCAGCAATTTTTGCCGAATAATATCTTTTTTATCTCTTGTCAACACCACTCCTCCTTCTTCAAGGCATGTGAATAATAATTTAACTTTACCAATATAAAAAGAAAAATGTCAATTTCTCAAAGAATTTGCCGAAAAAAAAAACCAGCTTTTCTAAAAAAGCTGGTTTTTGTCCTTATTCGGATTCTTCTTCTTCCACAAATGTATTAAATACTTCTTCTATCATTTCCCATTCTTCGTCTGTTTCGACTGGCAGTAACTCTCCTAAGCCGCCATCTTCGGTTGGAATATAGGCATATGCATGTACGATTCCCTCTTCATCTCCATCCTCGGATTCTCCGACTGGATAGAACAATACGTAGGATCGTTCAAATTCATCTGAATCAAATGTTAACAGGATTTCGAATAATTCTTCGTCCCCATTTTCATTGATCAGAGTGATATAACGCTCTTCTTCTTCATGGTTCGATTTATGTTCGTGTGCCATTTGTTCACCTCATTATTTTTTACTGTCAAGATAACCTTGCAGTATCATCACAGCTGCCATTTTATCAATCACTTTTTTGCGCTTTTTTCGACTCATATCTGCTTCCAGCAATACACGTTCAGCGGCCATTGTGGTAAGGCGTTCGTCCCATAACACCGTCCGCACGGAAAATCTTCGTTCAATTTCCGAAGCGTAATATTGGCTTGCTTCACCGCGAGGACCAATCGTGCCGTTCATATTCTTTGGCAGCCCGACAACCACTTCGCTGACTTGATATTCCTTTATAATTTGTCCAATATCTGCAAAACCAAATTGATTCTTTTCTTCGTTGATGTTGATTGTTTTCAGGCCCTGTGCCGTCCACCCCAGCTCATCACTCAAGGCGATGCCGACCGTTTTCGAGCCTACATCCAAACCTAATATCCGCATTCCTTAACCCTCTCGCTGTTTTTTCAGATAGGATTTCACCAGCTCTTCGATAATTTCATCGCGTTCAAGCTTACGAATAATATTTCGTGCATCCCGATGCCTTGGAATATAGGCAGGATCTCCGGATAGAAGGTAACCGACGATTTGATTGATGGGATTATAGCCCTTTTCCTTTAAAGCCTCATAAACTTGCAGTAATACTTCGTTGACATTATGTTCATAAGGATCTTCAGGAAAATGAAATCGCATCGTTTTGTCAAATGAGCTCATTTCACGCACCCCACATTCTGCAAGAGGAGAGATTTGCATTTGTTACCTTCATTTTACACTAGTTTGTCCTATTTACAAAACAGATTTTACCCAATCTGAAACAAATGCAAGCGCGGAATCTAGTTTTGCTGGATCTTTGCCGCCCGCCTGCGCCATATCTGGACGGCCGCCGCCGCCTCCGCCGCATTTTGTGGCAACTTCTTTAATTAACTTGCCCGCGTGATAGCCTTTTTCAATCAAGTCTTTTGTGACAGCAGCAATTAAGTTTACTCTGCCTTCATTTATACTTCCGAGAACAATAACAGCTGAGCCTAGCTTTTGCTTCAGGTCGTCGGCCATATTTCTAAGGTTGTTCATATCGGCTGCTTGTACTTTTGCAGCTAATACTGTTACTCCTTCAATGTCCACAGCTTTCGATACAAGATTTCCTGCTTCAATATTTCCAAGCTTGGCAGCAAGGGATTCATTTTCCCGTTCGAGATGCTTCATTTCAGCCAGGATACTGTCGATCCTTGTGACAACTTCTTTTGGCGTTGTTTTGAGTTTATCTGCTGCATCCTTTAACATGCCAACCTGCTCATTCAAAAGCTTGTAAGCTGACTCCCCCGTAACCGCTTCAATCCGTCTTGTACCGGCCCCAATGCCGCTTTCAGAAACAATTTTAAATAAACCGATAACAGCTGTATTCGGTACATGACAGCCGCCGCACAGCTCAAGACTGTAATCTCCTACTTTTACAACCCGGACGATGTCACCGTATTTTTCGCCGAATAGGGCCATAGCCCCCATTGCTTTTGCTTCAGCAATCGGTTTTTGGCTGATGTCCACTTCCAGGCTGTTCCAGATTTTTTCATTGACGATTTTTTCAACCTGCTCAAGTTCCTCAGGCTTTATTTGGCCAAAATGGGAAAAGTCAAAGCGGAGCCGCTCCGGCTCGACTAATGACCCGGCCTGGTTTACATGTTCGCCAAGTACATCTTTTAAGGCACGGTGAAGCAGGTGGGTTGCCGTATGGTTTCTTGTAATCTTCACGCGATTTTCCGCATCGACTTTAGCAGTAACCTTCTCGCCTATTTTCAATGTTCCCGTTTCAATGACAACCGTATGAAGATTTTGACCGTTTGGTGCTTTTTGAACATCTTTTACTGTCATAACTGCGCCTTCTCCTTCAATCACACCGCGGTCAGCAATTTGCCCGCCGCTTTCTGCATAAAACGGTGTCCTATCGAGAATAAGCTGAACTTCCTGCCCGGTTTGGGCCTCGCTAACAAGCTCACCGCTTTGAATGATCGCAAGGACGGAAGAATTGATAACAAGCTCGCCGTAGCCAACAAATTCGCTCTTGACAGTCAAATCGCGAAGAACGCCACCTTGAACATGCATGGAATTTTCATCATGCCGTGCTCTACGTGCCCGCTCGCGCTGTTCTTCCATTTCATCCTCAAAACCTTTAAGGTCAATTTTCATACCAGCATCGCCGGCGTATTCCTCGGTTAGCTCAACCGGGAAGCCATATGTATCGTAAAGACGGAATACATCTGCTCCATGAATGGTATCGTTGCCGTTTTCTTTCTCTTTCTTGATGACACTGGCTAAAATGGATAAGCCTTCATGAAGAGTTTCATGGAAACGTTCTTCCTCATTTTTAATCACCTTTTGAATGAATTCTTGTTTATCCTTTACTTCAGGATAAAAATCATACATGATTTCGCCGACAACAGGGACAAGCTCATACATAAACGGGCGATTAATATCAATTTGTTTCGCATAGCGAACTGCCCGGCGCAGCAACCGTCTTAACACATAGCCACGTCCTTCGTTTGAAGGCAGTGCCCCATCTCCGATCGCAAAAGCAACCGTCCGGATATGGTCAGCAATAACTTTGAACGAAACGTCAAGTTCTTGATCTGCTCCATATCTTTTTCCAGAAATCCCCTCTGTTGCTCGAATAATCGGCAAAAATAAATCTGTATCAAAATTTGTCGGAACGTTTTGTACAACCGAAGCCATCCGTTCCAATCCCATCCCGGTATCAATATTTTTCTTAGGAAGCGGTGTATAGCTGCCATCCGGATTGTGGTTAAATTGTGAAAATACTAGGTTCCAAACTTCCAAATAACGTTCATTTTCCCCGCCTGGATATAATTCAGGGTCATTTGGGTCATCCCCATATTCCGGTCCGCGGTCATAGAAGATTTCTGTATTAGGACCGCTCGGGCCTTCTCCGATATCCCAGAAATTTCCTTCTAGACGGATAATCCGTTCCTCAGGAATGCCAATCGTGATATGCCAGATATCATATGCTTCAGTGTCTTCCGGATGGATGGTGACCGATAACAATTCAGGGTCCCAGCCAATCCATTTTTTATCAGTTAAAAACTCCCAAGCCCATTCAATCGCTTCTTTTTTAAAATAATCACCAATTGAGAAATTGCCGAGCATTTCAAAAAACGTATGGTGGCGCGCAGTTTTTCCTACGTTTTCAATATCATTGGTACGGATCGATTTTTGCGCGTTGGTAATCCGTGGATTATCCGGTACAACACGGCCATCAAAGTATTTTTTTAATGTAGCGACACCGCTGTTAATCCATAACAGTGATGGATCATCATGCGGAACGAGCGAAGCACTTGGTTCAATTGCATGCCCTTTTTCTTTAAAAAACTGTAAAAACATCGCACGAATTTGTGAACCAGTTAAATTTTTCATAAGATGAACCTCCTTCTTTTTCTAAAAAAAGCATATAAAAAGCTCTCATCCCCAAAACAGGGACGAGAGCTGATCTCGCGGTACCACCCTGATTATGAATACAAAAATACGTATTCATCTCTCAATAAGCCCATAACGCTAGCCACACGGCAGGGATTAGCTGCATTCCGGAATAGCTTTCTGTTATCCTTCATCTAGAGCTTCTTTCAGCCGCGGAAACTCCTCTCTTCCCTCGCAAAACGAGTCAGATGGACTATAACATACTTGGTTCCTTCAACATTTTCAGACTTTTTTATACTATATGCCGAATTATAGCTATTCCACACTGGTTTGTCAATGTTTGTCCCTGATCATTAATTGTTTTGCATGGATTACTGCTACTTTAAGAACTACTAATGAAGGAACAGCGATAATCAGCCCTATTACTCCGCCAATTTCTCCGCCTGCTGTAATCGCCAGCATGATCAAAAGCGGATGCATATGCAGACTTCTGCCAAAGATATAAGGAGATAAAATATTTCCCTCTAGAAACTGAAGAACTAAAATGATCCCAATCGTTATGATGACTAATTTAACCGAAACAGTCGCTGCGATAATGACTGCCGGAAGGGCACCGATAATTGCGCCAAAATAGGGAATTACATCCGTTATTCCGACAATAAATCCTAAAAGCAATGGGTACCGCAAATGGAAAATCCAAAACAGTAAGGCGGCTGCACCGCCGATAATCACACATACCAGCACTTGGCCGCGGATATAGCTTCCAAGCGAATCATCGATATCCCTTAACAGCCGCGCACCTTGCCTCCTCCATTGTTTAGGCGCCAAATACCAAATGGCTCGCTTCACTAAATCAATATCCTTCAGCATATAAAAAGCGATAAACGGAATGATGATAATGACTAACGTAGATTTCAAGAACTTCATTAATATATCAATCGTAAGCGATAATAGCGAGTCTAATTTTTTTTCAAAGGCATCGATTCCATCATTCATTTTTCCTTGCAGTCCATCCGGCCATGTCCGTGTATGGGCTTGAATGGTTTTGATCCAGTCGCGGTATGTTTGCGCAAACACCGGAGCATTTTCCGAAAGGTCTTTCATTTGATCGATAAATGCAGGGATCCCTTTATATAAAGCAAAGCCGATTCCCCCAAAAAAAAGAACATAAATAAGAATAATAGCAAATCCTCGGTGAAGACCTTTTTCATGGAGCTTTTCCACAACCGGATGCAGCAAATAAGTAATAAATCCCGCGATGAAGAAAGGTAAAATGATCACGCCGACCACTTTTATTATCGGAAGCCAAACAAAGCGCATTTTTAGAAATACATAAATTGCAACCAATATCAGCAGTATAAAACCAATCCGCCAGTACCATTTCATTCGAATATCCAAAGCGTGAGCCTCCTTATGATTATTGTGGGAGGCACACCTTGGAATTATGCAATACAGAA
>NZ_BCUZ01000094.1 GCF_001591485.1 Neobacillus fumarioli NBRC 102428
GTCATTATATGAAAAAGAAAATCTTAAATGGGGAATGGACTGTTGGGACGAAGGTTCCACCGCAAAGGACTTTAGCCAAACAGTTTGGGGTCAATCGAAGTACAATTGTCATCGCTCTTGAAGAATTAGCAGCAGATGGATTAATTCAATCAAAAGTTGGGAGTGGCACAAGAGTAATCAATAACACATGGACTCTACTTGCTTCAACGCCGCCTCCTGATTGGATTAACTATGTGCGATCCGGCATTCATGAACCAAATAAAAGCATGATCCAAAAAATTAATGAGGCAGAAGCCAATTCAATGATGATTCGGCTCGGTACTGGCGAACTTTCCCCTGATTTGTTACCGAATAGGCAGATGGAAAAAGTATTGCAGCTTGATATGGAAGATACATTGCCTCTTGGTTATGAAGAGCCGAAAGGTAGTCTTCATCTAAGGAAAACCTTAAGTTATTATTTAACAACAAAAGGCATTGAAGCTTCGCCCGAATCGATATTAATTGTATCCGGAGCCCTTCAAGCACTGCAGTTGATTTCAATTGGTTTATTGAAACGTGGATCTGTTATCTTGCATGAAACACCATCATACCTCAATTCCATCCATGTATTTCAATCGGCGGGTATGAACTTATTTGGGATTCCATTAGACCAAGAGGGGATTAAGCATGATGCCATCGGCCGATTAAAACGACAGCATGATGGGAGCTTTACTTTATACGATCCTTCATTCCATAATCCAACAGGTACTTTAATGTCAGAAAAAAGAAGGCAACAATTATTAGAGGTTTGTAAAAAAGAAGCTCTTCCGATCATTGAGGATGATGTGTATGGCGAATTATGGTTTGACACTCCCCCTCCAAAACCAATGAAGGCAAATGATAAACAAGGGAATGTACTTTACATTGGAAGTGTGTCCAAGTCACTAAGTCCGGGGCTGCGAATCGGCTGGGTGGTCGGACCGGAAGCGGTCATTAACCGCCTTGCTGATATTAAAATGCAAACAGATTATGGGTCAAGTTCCCTATCGCAATATGTTGTGAATAAATGGATCAAAAGCGGAATGTATGAGGAGTATTTAACAAAAGTAAGGGCGGAACTGAAAGATAGAAGGGATTACACGATACAATTGTTAACGAAATATTTCGCGAAATTGGCGAGTTGGAATGTTCCAAAGGGGGGATTTTATATCTGGTTACAATACAAGCAAATATCTCCACACGAACATTATTTGAAGCCGCACTTAAAGAAGGGATTCTGCTCAATCCGGGGAGCATCTATCTTCCTCATGACCAACAGCATCTTCGCTTATCCTATTCCTATGCAGCATTAGAAGATCTTGAAAATGGACTTAAACAACTATCGCAGCTTATAAAAAATAAAACGTAAACTTAATTGATGATTTACTTGAATCAAATTAGAGCATAAAATAAGAATATCTGTAAAAAATTGGGGGAGATTATTTGTGGCAATGATTGAAGATTTTTTGAAATTGGATATTCGCATAGGCACTATTATAAAAGCAGAACCATTTCCGGAAGCGCGTAAACCTGCCATTAAATTAGAAATCGATTTTGGTGAGCTTGGGGTTAAACATTCCTCGGCTCAGATTACCCGCAGATATGAGCCGGACCAATTAGTCGGAAGACAAGTGGTGGCAGTCGTAAACTTCCCGCCAAGACGGATCGCAGGCTTTAAATCAGAGGTACTGGTACTCGGCGGTGTTCCGGAAGAAGGAGACGTGATCCTTCTTAAACCTGATGAACCAGTTAAAAATGGTACACCGATCGCCTGAAATGTTGACATCTTTTCAGCTGTTAAAAGATTCAATCGCTTGGTTACGCAGGTTTTGTAAAAAATGGATGTATAGGTGAGGGGACGGAGTTAAGAGTCCTTCCTTCTCACTTGACTATAAATCTATTGTTGTTTTGCAAGTGATTGACTAATGATTCTTTCTATTTCCATCTTCATTGGCTGCCCCTTCTAATTACGTAGCTGATATCGTACTTCACCATTTAACCTTTTTGGAACCACCTCATTGTTTCTTCTGCATTCCAATTATTTCTTTTTATCTTGCATTAAAAATGAAATTTTTTGAAGAATGTTTATTTTTATTTTATAAAATGTATAGACATTTATTTTTAAATGATTATAATAATAATTGTAAGCGGTTTTTGAAAACGTTTTGATCTTGTAATGAAATATTTAAATCATAAGGAGATTGATGAAAATGAAACGAATTTTATTAGCTTGCAGCGCAGGAATGTCAACAAGTCTTTTGGTAACAAAAATGGAGCAGTATGTTACATCCATTGGTGATGAAGCAAAAATCTGGGCAGTTGGACAAGATCAAGCTAAAGCGGAATTGAAACATGCTGATGTGGTGTTAATTGGGCCCCAAATGAGCTTTTTAAAAGGAGAATTACAAAAAGAAGCAAATCAGTATGGGATTAAAGTAGATGTTATCGATATGATGGCTTACGGTATGACTGATGGTAAAAAAGCCTATGAACAAGCGCTTAAATTAATGGGGGATCAATAATGGAAAATATCGATTTGGAAAGTCTCAATGGTGAACAAATTAATTTTATGATGATTCTTCACAGCGGGAATGCAAGAAGCAAAGTCATGCAGTCTCTAAGAGAATACCGTGAAGGTAACGTGGAAGAAGCAGATCATCTATTAGTTCAGGCAGAAGATGACTTAAAGGTTGCGCATGAAATTCATTTTAAAATGGTGCAGCAGGAGGCTTCCGGGGAAAAAGTAGAATTTGCCTTGCTGCTTATGCATGCAGAGGATCATTTAATGTCAACGCTTACCATGAAAGAATTAGTGAAAGAAATGCTGGAACTATTTAAACAAAAAAACATATAAACCGCAAAAACAGGAAAAGGAGGAGAATCCGTTGTTTGAAAAACTGAGCGAATTCCTGCTTCCCATAGCAGGTAAGTTAAATAATAATCGTTATTTAACTGTTTTACGGGATGCGTTCATGCTCTCGTTTCCACTTACGATTTTTGGTTCCATCTTCGTTGTCCTCACAAACCTGCCATTCTTAAATAAAATGATGAGTGACAGTGCCATTAAATCGTTCCAGTCGATGTTTGGAATTGCTTCGTCTGCGACAATGGGCATTATGTCTGTCTTTGTTGTCTTTGGTATCGGTTACTACTTATCGAAAAGTTATGATGTTGAAGGTATATTTGGGGGAGCTATCGCACTTGTTTCATTTTTACTTTTAACCCCATTTGTCTATCAGCCTGATCATGGTGCAGCTATTCAGGGAGTTATTCCATTAGACCGTCTTGGCGCCAAAGGGATGTTCCTCGGTATGATTACCGCCTTTATTTCTGCGGAAATTTATCGAAAAATTGTTCAGAAAAATATTACGATCAAAATGCCGCCTGGAGTGCCACCGGCAGTAGCAAAATCATTTGCGGCACTAATTCCGGCACTTATTACCTTAACTGTCTTTTTATTAATCAATGTGTTTGTTACACAAGTTTTCAAAACAAATATGCACGATGTTATTTATAAAGCTGTCCAAGCACCGTTGGTTGGTTTGGGAGGCGGCATTATCCCTACGATCATTGCCATATTCTTTATCCAAATACTATGGTTCTTTGGTTTGCATGGCCAAATCATTATCAATTCAGTCATGGACCCGATTTGGAATACACTGATGATTGATAATTTAAATTCTTATACGGCTGGGAAACCGGTCCCACATATTATCTCTAAAACATTTATAGATATATATACAGTGGGAATGGGCGGAACTGGAATGACATTAGCTGTTGTTCTGGCCATTTTATTCTTTATGAAGAGTAAGCAATTGAAGCAAGTTGGAAAGATTGCGATTGGACCTGGTATTTTTAACGTGAATGAACCAGTGATCTTCGGTTTACCGATTGTTATGAATCCATTAATCATCGTTCCTTGGATTCTATCACCTATTGTTGTTACGCTTGTAACCTACTTTGCAATGGCTTCAGGTATTGTTCCACGACCTACAGGTGTAACAGTGCCATGGACTGTTCCGGTATTCATTAATGGAATGATGGCTACGAACTCTTTTGCAGGTGGTTTGATTCAGCTAGTAAATATGGCAATTGTATTTGTCATTTGGTTCCCATTCTTAAAAGTTATTGACCGTGTCAATGTAAAGAAAGAACAATCAGAAACAGAAAATGTTGCATAAGTTTTTTCAATTGAATGTACAAGGGGCAGGGGATACCGGATTAGCTGCTAGAAAATTTGCTAAACCGCCTTGCCTTTCATTTTTTAGATAAACAGGAAAAGGAGAAATCATATGTTAAACGCAGAAACTAATCAGTATCGTTTCCCGGAAGGATTTTGGTGGGGATCTGCGGCCTCGGCCACACAGACAGAAGGGGCAGCAGATGTAGATGGAAAAGGAAAAAACATTTGGGATTATTGGTATGAAATTGAGCCAAACCGTTTCTTCAATGGTGTAGGTCCGCAAAAAACCTCGCAATTTTATTATAAATATAAGGAAGATATTCAGTTAATGAAAGAAATTGGACATAACTCATTCCGGATGTCGATTTCCTGGTCCAGAATGTTCCCTAATGGAAAAGGGGAAGTCAATCCAAAAGCGGTTCTATTTTATAACCAGGTTATAAATGAATTGATTAAATATGGCATTGAGCCATTTGTTTGTTTATTCCATTTTGATATGCCAATGGAGCTTCAAAAAATGGGTGGATGGGTTAATCGAGAAGTGGTAGACGCTTATGTGTCTTATGCAAAAACCTGCTTTGAATTGTTCGGTGACCGCGTAAAGAAATGGTTTACGCATAATGAACCGATTGTTCCTGTTGAGGGTGGATATCTTTATGATTTCCATTATCCGAATGAAGTTGATTTTGCCAAAGCTGTTCAAGTGGGCTACCATACTATTTTATCCAGTGCAAAAGCAATTAAAGTATATAAAGAGCTACATCAAGATGGAAAAATTGGCATCATTTTAAATCTTACTCCTTCTTACCCCAGGAGCCAGCATCCAGCTGATGTAAAAGCAGCAATCTTAGCTGATGCATTTTTTAATAGATCCTTTTTAGATCCTTCCGTTAAAGGCGAGTTCCCCGCGGAGCTTGTTCAAATCTTGAAGGAAGAAGCGTTTATGCCTGTTATTAATGAAGGAGACTTAGAAATTATTAAAAATAATACCGTTGATCTTTTGGGTGTAAACTATTATCAGCCAAGAAGGGTAAAAGCGAAAGAGAATCTGCCAAATCCGAAAGCTCCATTTTTACCGGAACGGTATTTCGATTACTATATTATGACAGGAAGAAAAATGAATCCGCACCGTGGCTGGGAAATATACGAAAAAGGGATTTATGACATACTGAAGAATCTGAGAGACAATTATGGCAACATCGAATGCTTCATTTCTGAAAACGGTATGGGTGTTGAAGGAGAAGAGAAGTTTCGTGATGAAAATGGAATCATTCAGGACGATTATCGGATTGAATTCATTCATGAACATTTAAAATGGGTGCACAAGGCTATTCAAGAAGGCTCCAATGTAAAGGGGTATCACTTATGGACGTTTATGGACAACTGGTCTTGGACAAATTCTTACAAAAACCGCTATGGACTGATCTCTATTAATCTAAATAAGGATGGAGAGCGGACGATTAAAAAGAGTGGGCAATGGTTTAAATCAGTTTCATTGAATAATGGATTTTAACAGATGGCTGAGTTTGGCCATCTTTTTTCAAAAAATAATAAGTGAATTTGACCATATTTTTGTATACTATTACTATGGTATATCTTTTTTTACAAGGTGGTTCAGTATGACGAAGTATGAATCCATTTGTTTGGAGATTCGAAAGAGGATTATAGAGCGGAAATACCCAATTGATCAGCCGATTCCTGACGAAATTTCTTTGGCTAAAGAATTCAATTGCAGCAGAATGACAATGAAAAGGGCGCTTGACATTTTGGTATCTGAGGGGCTTCTCTATCGCAAACGAGGGCATGGTACATTTATTGTTCAATCTGCCATTCAAAATAATAAGGTTAATGTCGTAACCAATGAAGCAATGGGGTTGACTAACCTGTTAAAAGATAAAAATGTTAAAAGTAAAATCATTAAATTTGAAGTTCAATTTCCGTCAGAGGATATTTGCGCGCACTTAGCCATAGATTCAAAAACTCCCGTCTATTATATCATTAGGTTAAGAATTGTAGATGGAGAACCTTATGTATTAGAGAAAACCTATATGCCAGTAACAATTATTCCAGGCATTAACGATGAAATTCTCAATGGGTCCATTTATGATTATATTATGAACAAACTTGTTTTAACGATAGCGGGATCCCACAGAATTATAAGAGCTTGCAAGCCCGATGACTTGGATTATGAACATTTGGCATGTGAATTGAATGACCCGATTCTTGAAGTGGAGCATATAGGCTTTTTAAATAACGGCATCCCGTTTGAATATTCATTCTCGCGCCACAGATATGATAAATTTGAAGTAACAACTATTAATATGAATCGATAATTGGAGGGAATTTGTATGCTGGGGGCAATTGAAGCAGGCGGAACCAAGTTTGTTTGTGCCGTTGGGGATGAGTCAGGTCAAATTATAGAGCAAATAAAGATCCCTACCACAGTACCGGAGGAAACGATGGCGAAGGTCATCCGGTTCTTTAAACAATATGATTTGGAAGCGATCGGAATAGGTTCTTTTGGTCCGATTGATGTAAACCTGGAAAGTTCAACGTATGGATCGATTACCTCAACTCCTAAAATAGCATGGAGGGACTTTCCTTTTGTTCAGACGATAAAAGATGCTTTTTCTGTTCCGATTGGATTCAATACGGATGTAAATGCCGCGGCACTTGGGGAAGTTACACATGGGGCTGCAAAGGGTTTGGACAGCTGTTTATACATCACGGTAGGTACTGGAATTGGAGCAGGAGCCATTGTTCAAGGACAGCTGCTTCAAGGCCTGTCACATCCGGAAATGGGCCATATTATCGTACGCCGCCATCCACATGATCAATACGAAGGGAAATGCCCGTATCATCATGATTGCCTGGAAGGACTTGCAGCGGGCCCTGCGATCGAAGAACGATGGGGTGAGAAAGGTTTTAACTTAAAAGGCCGGGACGAAGTGTGGGACATGGTGGGGTATTATATTGCTCAAGCACTAATGCAGTATATTTTGATTCTATCTCCGAAAAAAATTATCCTGGGCGGCGGAGTTATGAATCAAAAACAAGTATTTCCTTGTATTTATAAGCATTTAAAACAGCTTCTGAACGGTTATGTATCTTTGCCGGAGCTTTCCGACTACATTGTAAGCCCGGGGCTGGGTGAGAGAGCAGGTATTATAGGCTCCCTTCTTTTAGGGCATCAAGCGTTGCAACAGAAATAAACCGAAAGTTGGAGGAATTATGTTACAGCCATTATTTTTAAAACCAGTGTTTAAAGAGCGCATTTGGGGCGGCACTGCATTACAGCAAAAGTTCGGATATGAAATTCCAAGTGAAAAAACAGGAGAATGTTGGGCGATCTCTGCCCACCCCAATGGATCATCTATAATTGAAAATGGCCCATATGCTGGAATGACGTTGGACAACTTATGGAGGGAGCATCCCGAGCTTTTTGGAAATCCAACGGAAGAAGTGTTTCCGTTATTGACAAAAATTCTGGACGCCAATATGGATTTGTCTGTTCAGGTGCATCCGGATGATGCTTATGCTAAAGTCAATGAAAAAGGTGAACTTGGCAAGACAGAGTGCTGGTATATCATTGACTGCAAGGAAGATGCAGACATGATTTTCGGCCATAATGCCGCTACGAAAGAAGAATTGATTCAACAAGTGCAAGAAGGGAATTGGAGTCAGTTGCTTCGCCGGGTAAAAATCAAACCGGGTGACTTTTTCTATGTTCCAAGTGGCACGATCCATGCCTTATGTGAAGGAACACTTGTCCTCGAGACACAGCAAAGCTCTGACACCACTTACCGCGTCTATGATTATGACCGCAGGGATGAATCGGGAACTCCGCGTGAACTTCATTTGGCAAAAGCCATTGATGTGACGACTGTTCCTCATCAAGATACAAAGAGTGCTCCAGACGTTAAAATCTACGAAAATATGACAATAACTACATTTGTAAAATCTGAATTCTTCTCTGTTTATAAATGGGACATTAAAGGAGTGGCCAAATTTTCCTTTAACGATCAATATTTGCTTATAAGTGTCATAAACGGAGAGGGATCTCTTGTTCATAATGGTGAGCGGTACTCTCTAATGAAAGGAACTCATTTCATCATCCCGGTTGGAATGGGAGAGTTTGAAATAAACGGTAATTGTGAGTTAATTGTTTCACATCGATAGATTTCATCGCATTTTACAGGAAGTCTATGATAAATAGACAATCGTCCCTTAACAGCTAGATTATAAGGGACGGTTTTTCGTGTTTTCAGGAAACCATAGCAAAGACACAGGGGCTAATTTCAAAAACATTAGTTTGGAGGTGCAGTGAAAGTTACAACAGTAGGAAATTCCCCTTGAGGAGGGATTTTGATTTCATGATAAAATATAGTATGATTTAATTATCAAACGAGGGAGCAAATAGATATGATGCCATCCTTATTTTTAGCACATGGGTCACCAATGCTGGCTCTGGAAAATACGGAATATACTCAATTTTTAGCAAGACTCGGAAGTCAGCTCCAGCCAAAGGAGATTGTCATTTTTACCGCTCATTGGGAAAAAGAAACGATTACCATTTCTGCGATTGACGGCACGTATGAAACGATTTATGACTTTTACGGGTTTCCACCTGAGCTCTACAAAATCAAATATCCGGCCAAAGGCTCTGTCCGTTTGGCTGAAAAAATCCAAACGCTGTTTGCGCATGCCGGAATTCCGGCCCATTTGGATACTATGAGAGGTCTTGACCACGGTTCTTGGACCCTTCTTTATAAAATGTATCCAAAGGCTGACATCCCCGTGGTGCAAATTTCGGTCCATCCATTTCTGGAACCTGAAAAACAGTATAGGATTGGTAAGGCGATTCAAGAGCTGGCAGACGAGGATATCCTGATCATTGGCAGCGGGGTAACGGTCCATAATTTGCGGGCAGTTAATTGGAACCAGACAGAACCGGAACTTTGGGCGGTCCAGTTTGATGATTGGTTAATGGATCAATTGGAAAAGCAGGATTTCATCAGTCTTTTTCAATATGACAAGTTGGCCCCAAATGCTAAGCTTGCTGTTCCCCGACCCGAGCATTTTGTTCCGTTATTGATTGCAGCAGGCAGCGGTTCGGGGCAGCCGAAAGTGATTTATCGAAGCTATGAGTTTGGGTCATTAAGTTATCTTTGTATACAATTTTAAGATAAAAAATGCCACCAAGATGGCATTTTTTATTTGCAATCTTTTTGAAGATCGGTAATATTTAAACTATCTTAGGAAAGTCCTGAAACGGAGTGAAATGAATGGCAAATCAGAAAAAAAGTTCGAAAACGAATTCTTCTGCCAAATTCACCTTTTGGATGATTGGCTTAGTCGCTGTTTGTATCTTGGCATTTATCTTTCTCGGTCATCACTCCAAACCACAAGAACAAACCACGTCCCCATCCGTCAAAATCAATTATTCAAATGAGCCGTTCTTGGGTAAAGAGTCCGCCCCTGTTTCGATTATCGAGTTTGGCGATTATAAATGTCCATTATGTAAAAACTTTAATGCAACCGTTAAACCCGAGATTCAAAAAGAGCTGATTGACACGGGAAAGGCAAAGCTTTACTTTATGAATGACTCCTTTATTTATAAAGATTCAAAACGTGCCGCCCTATTTGCCGAATCGGTCTATCAAGAGCTTGGAAATGATACCTTTTGGAAATTTCATGATCTTCTTTATCAAAAGCAGAATCCTAATGATGAGAAAAAAGATGTATTCACAGAAGAATATTTAACCAATACATTAAAGGAAATCGCCAGTCCGGCAGATGTTGACAAAGTAGTGAACAACTTTAAGGCCAACAAGTCATATGACGCGTGGAAAAAGGATATGGATTATGTGGATAAACTGGGAGTGACAGGCACGCCGACATTGTTTGTGAATGGAAAAGAGTTTACTGGCAAGACAATGGATGATTTGAAAAATATGGTTGATCAAGCGGCAAAGGGGAAATAGGATGAATAAATCGCTGTTTGTTGCTTGGATTGCCGCTGTTATTGCAACTCTCGGCAGCTTGTATTTTAGTGAAGTCATGCAGTTTATTCCATGCACATTATGTTGGTATCAACGGATTTTTATGTATCCACTCGCAATTGTTTTGGGGATTGCTTTTTACAAAAATGATAGAAGAATCTACCCATATGTGCTGCCGCTGTCGATCACCGGCATGCTGATTTCCGGCTACCACATGCTTCTTCAAAAAATTCCCTATTTAAAACAGTTTGAAATGTGTAAAACCGGAGTGCCGTGTTCGGAAGATTACCTTAATTGGCTTGGATTTGTCACTATTCCAATGTTAGCCTTTATTGCTTTCACGATTATTACAATTAGCTTGGTGATCTTGGCCCGCAGCCATGAGGAAGTGACTGTCGATTGAGTTATACAAAGAAAAAATTAAATAATGGCTCCTGCATATTTTGTGAAAAGTTCCCTTTCGCAGCAAAAAAAGGTTAATAACTTACGAAAAAGCATGGTCATTCGCAAAGGGATTCTCCGATGCATA
>NZ_BCUZ01000095.1 GCF_001591485.1 Neobacillus fumarioli NBRC 102428
CCCCTCCTTCCTGTTATCGATTCCGTACTGTACTAAAAAGAATACCACGCATCATTTTGAGTAATGGACGATAGTTTTTACCGACTAAGCCAACCGCTTCGGCAATTAATTCAATCAAGATCAGTAACACTAGAATGAGGAAAAATCCACCGATCAGCTTAGCTTGAGAGAAGATGATCGCCATCAGTCCAAAGAATGCAGCCATTGCGTAAATCATTAACACTGTCTGGCGATGGGTAAAGCCAAGGCGAAGCAGGCAATGATGCAAATGCGATTTATCAGGGGCTGATAAAGGTTTTTTATGGACAATTCTGCGGATAATCGCAAAGAATGTATCAGAAATTGGCACACCAAGAATAATAATCGGTACAATAAGCGAAATCATCGTGACATTTTTAAAACCTAATAGTGACAACACTGAAATCATGTACCCTAAAAACAAAGCACCCGTATCACCCATAAAGATTTTTGCCGGATGAAAATTGTAAAACAAGAAGCCCAGCGTACTTGCCAACACTAGAGATGCAATGGCAGTTACATAACCGTTGCCCATGATGAGCGCCATTCCGGAAATTGAAATTAAGGCAATAGATGAAACTCCGGCAGCAAGTCCGTCCAAACCATCAATCAGATTAATCGCATTGGTAATTCCAACAATCCAAATAATGGTCAGCGGAATACTTAAATAGCCAAATTCGATTTGCCCGCCAAATGGCAAGTTAACAAACTGAACATGAACACCGCCCCAAATAACAACAAGAGAGGCTGCTGCTATTTGTGCAATAAATTTAATTTTTGCAGACAGCTCAAAGATATCATCCAAGATCCCGGTTATCACGATAATGATACTGCCAATGATAATGGAAGGTCCATACGGATTATCCGGTTGAAGGATGAGCATGCCAATGATAAAACTTGCGTAAATTGCCAGTCCGCCAAGACGAGGCATGATTCTTTGGTGAACTTTTCGGTGATTTGGTTTATCCGTCGCTCCAACTTTGAACGCCAGTTTTTTAACGAAAGGAGTGAGCAGTATAGAACTAATAAAGCATATCAACAAGGTGTAATAGATCATCATGATCCTCCTTATATCTAACCCATTCTAACAAATTGTATTTTGAAAAGTTAGTTATCTATTTAACAATCATTTTGTATCAAAGCCATCAGTACCATGTGGATTATAACATAGCTAAACATTATTTTAAATAGATTTTCCTTGTCTATTAAATTACTGATAACTCCATTTCGACCATAAATACCATATTTTCCAATTTAATAGTCTTAAAAAAGACACAACAAAGGAATAAAAGGGCTTTTAGCTCCTTTCCCTTTGAAGATGATACAGACTGATGATGCGTTCAATCATGATGTTTTGGTCATTTTCCTTCGCCAGTTCCAAGCCTTTCATGATGAGAGTCTGTTTCATCTCTGCTGATGCTAAAATCATTTCGATGCCATCTCTTAATGATGATGGATTTTTCGATTCGACAAGTACACCGTTTCCATTATGAAGGAGGTATTTCAACCCTCCTACATTGGTGCCGACAACAGGGGTTCCGCAGGCCATCGCTTCAATGGCAACAAGTCCGAATCCCTCAATATGTGATGGCAGGATAAATACTTCTGCCGCCGCCATCCATAAAGCGACCTCTTCCTGTTTTTTCGTCCCAAGAAAATGGATGCTTTCCGTCACCCCGTTTTCATCAATCAGCGCTTTAAGCCTATTTACGTAACCGTAGTCTTTATCGGAACCAATTATGTATAAGTCATATTCAGGATGGTTCCTCCTGAGCAGCGCGAATGCCTGGACTAATTCATTGAGCCCTTTTTGTTCAATGATATTACCGACAAACAAGAGCGGAGTTTTTCCCGTGGGAATACCACATCGGCTGCGGGCTTCTGTCTTTTCAACCGGTCTAAACACCTCCAAATTTACCCCCATATTAATGAGGGATAATTTCTCATGCTGCACACTAAACGCGGTTTCAAGTGTTGTATACAATTCCTGCCCAACAGCAATGACATGATCCGCTTCTTTAAGGATCGATTTTGTCATATGGGCAATCCGATGGCTCTTCTTTGCCATTTGATCAATATCTCCGCCATGGGCTGTCACAATCATTCTTGCACCGTAGAGCTTTTTATACCATTTAGCCAGCATTCCGCTTGGAAAAACGTAATGGGCATGGACAACTGCAGTCCGCTTTCCCTTAAACAACAAATGGATCAGAAAAGTGAGACTCCACTTCCCATATTTCTTTAGTAAATTCAACTTGCCTTTATTTGGGTTATCAATAGCAATCACATCGACGGAAAGTCCTTTGTTTCGCAATGCTTCTACTTGATTCTTCACAAAAATACCAAAGCTTTTGTATTTTTCTGTTGGATACATATTTGAGATGACCGTTACTTTGTTCTTCATGAGATCTCCTAAAATAAGCAAAACTGACCTATTATTTCTTCTAATATACCACGAATTTTGACGAAAAAACACTTTCCTAACATTACAAATTAAATACAATTCAATAAAAAAAGCAGGAATGATCAATTCCTGCCTTTTTGCCAATGATTTATTGATTTTGAGTTTCGTACCCATGTGGATTGTTTTTCTGCCATCTCCAGGAGTCTCGGCACATATCTTCGATTCCTCTTTGTGACGTCCACCCAAGTTCAATCTTGGCTTTAGATGGCTCTGCATAGCAAATCGCTACATCCCCTGGTCTTCTCTCTACAATTTTATAAGGAATTTTTACACCTGATGCTGCTTCAAAAGCTTTGACAATTTCTAATACACTATATCCCGTTCCAGTTCCTAAGTTATATGCTTCCACACCTTTTGAAGCCATCACTTTTTCTACTGCCTTTAAATGGCCAAGTGCAAGGTCGACGACATGTATGTAATCTCGCACACCGGTACCGTCAACCGTTGGATAATCACTGCCAAACACCTGCAGCTCCGGTAATTTGCCAACAGCCACTTGAGTAATATATGGCATTAAGTTGTTCGGAATACCGTTCGGGTCCTCCCCGATTCTGCCGCTTTCATGAGCACCGATTGGATTGAAGTAGCGAAGCAGGGCAATGCTCCAATCTTGATCGGAAATATAGACATCCCGGAGGATTTCCTCAATCATCAGTTTTGTCCGCCCATAAGGATTGGTTGCTCTTAAAGGAAAATCTTCGGAAATTGGAACTTGTTCCGGCATACCATAAACGGTTGCAGATGAACTGAACACGATATTCTTCACATTGTATTTCTTCATCACTTCACAAAGAATCAATGTGCCGGTGATATTATTATGATAGTAACGAAGAGGAATAGCTACTGACTCACCGACAGCCTTTAAACCGGCAAAATGAATAACCGCTTCAATCGAATGATTGGCAAATACCTTATCAAGCTCTTCATGATTAAGCAGGTCGGCCTCGTAAAATTCAAAATCTTTTCCAGTAATTTCTTTAATCCGTTTTACCGCTTCAAGTTTACTGTTAGAAAAATTATCAAGGACGATGATTTCATAGCCGGCATTCAACAGTTCCACACATGTATGACTGCCGATATAGCCTGCCCCACCAGTTACTAAAATTGCCATTCTTTTGTTTCTCCCTCTTTCTATGCCAAGTTTTTATCTATCTTTGTCTTGCCCAAAACAATCCCTAAGAGAATAAAGTAGATCATCATAAACGTATCATTTTCCAAAATATTATAAACGGTACCGCCTACCAGCAAAGCAACGAAAAAGTAGATCAGTAATGGTGAATAAATGGTTTTTCTATTTTTCCAGGTAGTGACAAGCAAATAATAAGCAAACATGAAAATCGCGAGCATCCCCAATATTCCAGTCTCTACAAGAATAAGGATATACTGGTTATCCGAATAAAAATTAGTTTTAATCCCGTAATGCTTATAAATTGGGGAAGAATATGAGATCGTGGCTGCTCCGCCAAAAGTGGCAAATCCTGTTCCGATGACCGGATGGTCTTTAAATACTTCAATTGCCTTTTTCACCCTGTAAATGCGGCCGCTTGAGGTACTCTGCTCCAGTGATTGATCGGAAAAGGCATTTTCAAATCTCTTGGCCCCTTCTTTATTATCCAGCTGATGCCCAGCCCCGGCCTTGCCTGCTATAAAGTGTGTATAATATTGATCTGCCGCCTTGTTAACTCCAAAGAACAGCACTCCTGAAATGACAGCTACCATCGCAAGTGGAATAAGAGGCCGCCAATTTCGGGTTACAACAATATAAACAAGCAAAAAAGCAATGATTGTCAGCGTCGTTCCTCTTGAATACGTAAGCAAAATGGTTGTACCAAATAAGCATAGCCCGGCATAGATGAGATAACGCATTTTTCCGCTGACTTGTTTAAGGAAATACAATGATACGATGAAAGCGACAACCAAATACAGGGAAAGTTCATTTGGGCCTTTCAGCAAGCCGTAAACCCGTATTCTGTTTGTCGGCGATAACCACCACTGCGTCCATTCCTGTGGCATTAACATCGTTTTATTGGAGATTTTCTCCACAATTCCCTGTACGGAAAGAATCAAGCCCATCACAAAAGTCGTAGCCGCCATTTTCCGGATAAACTTAGGGGTAAGCTCCATACGCTTTACAACATAAAAGACTAAATAGAATAAATAATAGGCCCTGATCTGAAAAATAATAGCCTTTATCGAAACACCGGTTACTAAGGCAGATAGTATACCGATTACGCCAAAGATAAAGAACATCCATTCATATGGATGAAAGCGAAACAATTTTTTCCAATCTTTTCGGGAGTCGTAAATGGTCCTTAAGACCAAGAAGCCGATAATGGCATCTCCCAAGATTTTAAATCCTGGGTTCATAGTTGTTAAAAATGGTCTTACTGGAATAAAAATAAGGAGAAATAACAATCCAGTTTCCTTTTTCCAAAAGGAACCAACGGCAACAAGTAACGAAATCAGCATAGCCACTTTCGAATTTCCAATAAAAGTGCCTGCTACTACGGCTAAAATTCCTACAATTAATACCCATATATTGTCCTGAGATAATTTCATTGATTCGTACTCCTATTAAGTTAATACTCATACACGGCAGTTGTTTGTTTCATCATTTTTTCAAGCGTAAAATGATTCTCAAAATACTTTCTGCCGTTTTCTGAAAGCCTTTGAACGAGTTTCTGATCGGTTAAAAGACGGTATATCGTATTGCCAAGCTCCTCAATATTACCGTAATCAACCAATAATCCCGATTCTCCATCCTTGATAATTTCCGGGATTCCTCCAATCCTTGTCCCTACCGTTACCCGGCTGTAGGATAATGCTTCGATCGGAACATAAGGAAATGCATCATTACTTGACGGAACGACGACAATATCACTGTTTAAGTATACTATTTCCTTTTCCGAACAAAAACCCTTAAATTGCACAAAATTTTCTAACCCAAGTTTTTGCACAAGTGTCTCCAATTCTTCTCGCTGCGGACCATCTCCATATAAATGGCATTCCCATTTCATGTCCGGATAGGCAGACTTTAAATAGGCTAAACTCTTAATCAGAAAAGCTTGTCCCTTTTCTTCGCGCAGCCGGCCTATTGTAGCAATCACTGGAACTTCTCTTAAGTGTTTCATGGGATGGGGGATTTTTGGGCCATCAATACCGTTATGAATCAGCTGTAATTTATGTCTTGATACTCCCTTTTGCTGCAATTGTTCATACATAAACTGAGAAACGGTGATCACCTTATGATTAAACGCCGTCATCACCCGGTTTAAACTGCGAATGCCCAACCCCATCGGCACGTTTACATGGTACGTCCAAATGGCCTTGCATCGCGCTCCCATCCATTTCGCGAGAATGGCTAAATAATTTTCCCTTAAGAAGTTTGCATGAACGACATCTGCCTTTTCCATTTGAATAATTTGTTTAATTCTTTTCGCAGCCTTTACATCGAAAGGACCCTTCATGTTTACTTGATACATTTTTACTCCGGTTTGCCGGAACGCTTCTATTCCAGGCCCCGTTTCGGAATAAACAAAAATGCAGTTGTCCCTGCCCATATGCTTGATTAAATCCAACACATACTTTTCCGTTCCGCCATTGCCAACGAAATTTAATAAATAAAGAACCCTTGCCAATCAAAGCACCTCTAACTTGTGTATGTATGAACTTTATTACTACAAATCAAACTAATGTTATCGTGATTCTCTGGTTTTATCAAGGTAATTATGATGAAAGAACTGCTTTAAAAAAGGGAAGTCTTACGGATGACTCCCCTTATTCCCAATCATTAAACTTTGCTTTTTTGACCAATTCGATTTGTATGAAGATCCTGATCCGTGATTCCAATATTCGTATTTTTAATGATAAAATGCGGACGCCGTTTGCTTTCATAGTATATTCTGCCAATATACTCTCCAATTACGCCAAGAAAAACCAATTGGATCCCGCCAAGCAGCATAATAGAGGCGATGATTGTGAAATAGCCTGGAACCTCAATTCCGTATAGCAAGATTCTGAAGAAAATAAATAGAATATAAAGAATGTCCAAAAAGGTAATAACCAAACCGAAATAGATGGACAATCTGAGCGGTTTATTATTAAAAGATATGATGCCATCAATACCGTAATTAATCAGTTTTGGCAGGCTCCACTTGCTTGTCCCCTCTTCCCTGGCTACATTTTCATATTCAATCACATATTCCTCAAACCCGATCCACGAAAACAGCCCTTTTGAAAAGCGGTTATATTCATTTAAGGCTAAAAGGGCATCAACTGCTCTCCTGCTCAACAGCCGAAAATCCCCAACTCCATCCACAAGTTCAACATCGACCATTTTATTCATCAGCCGGTAGTACAATTTGGAGACAGCTGTTCGAAAAAGAGCATCACCTTTGCGGTTTCGTTTGGCAATTACCTGGTCGTAACCATCATAATAATGACGGATCATTTCGGGAATCAATGACGGAGGATGCTGCAAATCGGCATCCATAATAATCACTGCATCGCCGGCAGCAAATTTTAACCCTGCCAGCATGGCGGCCTCTTTCCCAAAATTCCTGCTAAAAGAAATATAATGAACAGCATCATCCTTATAGGAAATTTCTTTTAGCAACTTTAGCGTGTCGTCACGGCTTCCATCATCAACAAAAACCAGTTCATATGGCGCCTGGTTTTTCATAACCTCTGAGATTGCCTTATGAAAATTCCTGATACTCTTTTCTTCGTTATAGCATGGTACGATGACCGAAATCATTCTAGATATGCCCTCCTGCAGCTAAAAAGTAAATCCATTAAATGATTGTAACATGATAGTTCGCCATTTACATTCAGATTGCAAAAAGATATGATAGGAAATGATTATTTTATCGAAAAAAATGGATTAATTGGGGTTAAAGTATGATTAAACAAGTCATTAAATTCGGAATCGTTGGTGTCATCAATACTTTAGATTATTATCTCTTATATTTATTCTTTCAATCCGTCTTGTCCATTTATTACTTATATGCTCATATTATCTCCTTCCTAATTAGTATGGTTGGTTCTTTTTATATGAACTCTTACTTTACCTATAAATCGAAGCCGACATTAAAGAAATTTCTGCAATTTCCTTTAACCTATGTAGTCAACATTATCGTCTCAACAAGCGCTATCTATATCTTGGTAGACCTAATGAAATTGAATCAAAAAGTATCTCCGATCCTGGCTTCGTTGATTGCCATTCCATTTACCTTTACCTTATCCAGATATATTTTAACGAAAAAAGAGGCTTAATGGAGGATGGATGAATGGTTCTAAAAAGGATTGTAAAGATCGCCTTTCCGGTCACCTTCTTCCTATGTGTTTCACTAGGAATCCACCTCTATTTTTTCATCGCCAATACACTGTTTACGGCGAGAGGCGGTGATTCTATTGACCAATACTTAATCTTTCATCAATTTCTTCATAACGCCTACAGGCATGGTAATGTGGAGTGGTCTTGGGAATATGGTCTGGGCGGCGATATTTTTGGACAATTTATTTACTATTATGCCACTTCCTTATTCTTTTGGCTGTCATTATTGATAAAAGGCAGTTCGGTTACGGCTATTATTCAGGCGAAATTTTTCTTGAGCATCTTAAAATGCTTTCTCTGTATGCTCTTTATGTACCTGCTGCTCATGTTTAATAAAAGATCTATGTTCAGTTCCATAGCAGGTGCCTTCATTTATACGGGTTCTGTTTTTTTCGCCAAATATTCACTGCGCTCCGATTTTATGGTTGATGCAATGGTTTGGCTGCCATTCGTCATCCTTGCTTTCGATTGGTATATAGACCGGAAGAAACAGCTTCCGTTCATTCTGTCTGTTTTTCTAATTTGCTTTTCCAACTTCTATTTTGCCTTTATCACAAGCGTCTATCTATTTGCTTATGCTCTATGTAAATTCTTTCTGATCCATCAAAAGTTCAAGCTGAAGACATTTATCATTTATTATATAAAAATAGCCGCAAATTACGTTGCAGGCTTGCTTTTGAGTTCTGTTTCGTTTTTACCAGCTGTTTATCATTTTTTGCACGCGGACCGTTTTAGCAAAAAATTCGATATTCCGATTCTATTTGATCTAAATTATTACAAACATTTATACTATCAATTATTTTTTTCTGTTAGTGACCTGACGTTTCCGGTTATCTGTTTAGGATTATTCTTTATTGGCTTTTGGATCAACAACTGCGAAGTAAAAATCAGGCTGACGTTTACCATTGTTGTGTTTGTTTTTTATCTATTGCCAATAACTTCTTCTTTTTTTAACGGATTATCAGCTATTCAATTCAGATGGTTTTATTTAGTTGTTTTTACAATGGCCTTGTACATTCCGTTTGTTTTGGACCATTTGATTCAAATCGGGAAAAAGCTTACGTTCATCGTCCTTGTTGAAGTTTGTTTAATTTTTATGACGTTAACATTAAGATCAAGGCTTTTACACAGCCATGTTGATCAAGTGGACGAAATCAATTTCATTCTCTTTATCATTGGTGCCGTTCTGTTAACCTTAAAAACGAAGGTTCCAAAATGGCTGTTTCAAACATGTATGCTGGGTCTTGTGGCGGGTAATATATTATTTAATAATTTTATCTTTTTCACCCATGAACTGGGTCCTTATCAAACCCAAAAAGCCATTAATGACCTGCTGTTTGGTCCTAAAGGATTTGATAATCAATCCGAAAGAGAGGTTATCAATTATATAAAAAAACATGATACAAGCTTTTACCGGGTGATGTGGAAGGATGTCAAACAATATAATCTACCAATGGTCTACGACTACAATGGCTTTAGTGCGTATCAAAGCTTAATCCCATATAATGTATCGAAATTTTTCAAGGAAAACTATAATACTTTGCAATTTGACTCACCTAGTTTATTTAAGAACCTTGATCAACGACTATATTTAGAAACAGCATTAAGTACAAAATACTATTTCGTCGCTAATCATGATCCCTTTCAGCCATACGGCTATAAAAAATTAAAAACATTTAAGGATTATACCATCTATGAAAATCAAAATTGGCTTCCCCTTGCTTTTATGGCATATCAAGGAATCTCAAGGGCTGAATTTCAACATCTAAACTTTTCTGACCGGGATCAGCTGCTATTAACCGGTGCTGTCACCCCATCATCTCCTGGAGAATACGGATTGAAACTTCTGCCAGAAAGCAAATTGAGTGGAATGGTGTTGCATAATGGATGGAAAGAGGTTTCTATGCATGGAATTAGCCGGAAAGGGAATTTATTTCTCGTAGGAAACAATGGGTATCTGGAAATTCCGTTTCAGCAGCCAAAACAACCGGGAGAAATTTTAACGGAAATGACGATCCAAAACACTGCCGGAAAGCAGTTTGTCTTGAACATCAACGGAAAAAATCTCTTGAAAAGAGAGGAAAACAGTACATACTCTTATCCGCAATCAACCTTTGTGTTTAATTTGGGATATCAGAAAACACAAAATCCTATCCGGATTTCTCTGACACCCGGTGAATACTCGATTTCTGATTTAAAGGTAACCTTTACTTCTTATCAGAACTTTCAAGCGTCCGTAAAAGCACTGCAAAGCCGAGAGCTCCAAAATCTAAAAGTCACAGATCACAGCGTCAGCGGACAAATATCCTCAACACATCGCGGTGTCCTTGTAACCTCTATTCCGTATAACATTGGCTGGCATGCCGAGATCGATGGAAAAAAGGCAGATACCTTTGAAGTGAACAGCACATTTGTCGGTTTAAAAGTACCGAAAGGAACACACCAAATTAAACTGGTGTATTCCTCGCCATATCTTAAAGAAGGGCTTGGGATAACGATTTCTACTCTATTTATGATCATCATCATAGCTCTTTATAAAAGCCGGAGAAAAGGACTGTCCGGTAAGTAACTCCCTAACATAAAGCAGGTGGAGAAAAATTAGTTGTTTTTCTCCACCTGTTTTTGTGTTTTTAGGATTATTTTGGCCAATAAGTATCCTCCTTAACTTTTTAACGTAAACGTTGAAATAGCTCCCACCTTTAAAGAAAGTAAGCGT
>NZ_BCUZ01000096.1 GCF_001591485.1 Neobacillus fumarioli NBRC 102428
TTAGAGACTTTTCCTCTTAGCACTTTATTCTAGTCAGTAAATATGAAAAAAAGCAGACCAAAGATGAATGGAAAATTAAGAACAGCTTAAAGTTTGCCGAAAAAATAAGCCATTTGGGATTTCTTTATAAAATCACAAATGACTTAAATTTTTGTTATTACTTTTACGAGAACAAATAGGGGCTATTCTATTTTCACACCTACGTCAAAAACATATGGCTGCTTGAGCGGAGCAATTTTAGAAAGCTGTTTAATAACGATTATTGGAACAGTATCCCCATTATATTGAGTTTGCTCAATCGTGCCTGTTATTTGAATCCATTGATCTTTTGGCAAGGCCGCTACTTTCCCTTTTGCTAAAAATCCATAGACGGAGGCGTCGGCAACACAACAGGTAATTCCAAACCGAGCTACAATGATTTGGTTCTGCATTAAATTTTTTTCACGATAAATAAACCCTTTGGTGGTTACGGTCTTGCCAATCATACCCTTTAAATTATCTTGAATAATGTTCATCATGTTAACATATTGGTCATCGGTAATGTCGATCCTGTTTTCCTTTAACATTTTCTCTTTTAATGCATCGTATTCCGATTGAGTTAAAGGATCTGGCTGATAATCCATTACATTTTTTGAAGTCGATTTATTTTTACTTGTATCGGAAGACGAGGGGGATATTGGATTTTTCTTAACAGTCTTCATTCCATTCGTATCTTGTGAACTTGCTCCGATTTTAATGTTTCTATTCATTGCGATTGAACTGCCAAGTACATTATTCGAAAAAAGAAAACCAGTAGTTATAGGAATAATAAACAACAAATATAGAAAAACCCCTTTTACGAAAGAATTTGGAAAAGAGTGTTCCCCGTCATAATCACAATGAGAGGAATAACTCCGACCCGATGTTCCTCTTATGACTAAAAGGACACCCAGAGTAAAAAAGACAAATAGTGTAAAATAAATAAAACGAAGCATTTTCGGTGCAATCAGGAGGGTAATATTTTGAGTTAGAAGTAATTTAAATAAAAGCAACATAAATCCAATAAGAATGATGCCCCTGATCAGGTAATGAAAAGAGAAATCCTGGACTTTATTGATCTTATTCATCATACACCTCCCTGAATAAAAAACAGGTAAAAAAGATAAACGACTAAATAAACAACAACTGGTGTTACCAATAGTAAAAATAAGACCAATCTCTTTTTAAAATAAGCGAATAACATTAAAGTAGTTTTAATGTCAATCATTGGTCCAAAAACGAGAAAAGCAAGAATGGAACTTTCTGTAAAGGTAGAGCCAAATGAAGAAGCTACAAAGGCATCCGCCGTAGAACAGACCGATAGAACATAGGCAAATCCCATCATAACCCCCGGTGCTAAGGTTGTACTTGTCCCAATTGATAATAAAGTATTCCGATCAAAAAATGCTTGAAAAATACTAGCCAGAAAAGCTCCGATCAATAAATACTTCCCTGTATCAAATAATTCATCACTCGCATGATATAGTATTTCTAATAGTTTATTTTCTCTTATATGGTGATGATGGTGTGCACTATGATGGCCTTCCTTCATTGGCTTCAGAATATTTTCCCCTTTAAATCGCCGGTAAATAATGAATCCAATAATGATCGAACTAATAAATCCTACAAACATCCTGGCATTTGCAATATAAGGTGTACTTTTAAAAGCATAATAGGTTGAAGCATAGACGACGGGATTTAATATTGGAGCACTAAGCATAAACACAATTGCAACATGTGATGGCATCCCTTTCTTTATTAACCTGCGAACTACAGGGATTATTGCACACTCACAAATTGGAAAAATAATTCCTAGCAACGCAGCTGGTATGACAGCTAAATAAACATTACGAGGTAATACCCTTTGAATGAATTTTTCTGATACAAACAACTGAATAATCGCCGATACAAATACACCTAATAAAATAAATGGAATGGCCTCTAAAATAATACTAAGAAAAATGGTATTAACGTTAATAAAAGAACTGGGAATTCTATTAAAAATAGAAATATTTTTTATTTCCTCTGCAAAGAAAAAAAGAATGATGAAAAACCAAAATAATAGAAATATGAAACTATCCTTCAACAGCTTATTTAAAAAAGCCATCATACCCCCCTTGAATCTTTCATTCCTATCATATGGATATGCATAGCTAAAGCTCTTATTCATTAAAAGGAGATTAATATACCTTTAGTAAAAGTGCTAAGCGATCCTATTAAACAAAAAAAGCTTGGATATTGAGTTCCAAGCTTGCTAAACCTTAGGATCAATCAGATCCGCTTCCAACTGTCTGCACATCATTTTCATGAACCAATTTTATCCCTAGTTTTCTGGCTTATCCGGACAGACAGATAAACTAGATTATTTTAATACTCAAATTCCTCATCATACCAATGTTTCTTAAATCTCGTCCTGTAACAAGCATCACAAGTAGGAAATGGATGATTCCATGGCAGCTTCTTACCACAGTTTTTACATTTTTTTATAAATTTCTTGATATCTGTTTTCAGCCGTTCCTGCACTTTATCACTAATTTCCTCACGTACCCGCTCCCAATAGACGGCTTCGGTCCGCTCGCCTAACCGGTATAAAAATAACAAATGCAGTCCGATTGCTTTATAACTTAGTTCCAGTTCCTCAAGATTTCCCTCTTTTACCGGGGGTTCAGGCAACTCTTTGCCCTGAACAATTGCATACATCGTATCTTCCCATTGCTCGGTCAATGCTTGTTCATTTTTGGAAAACGGCAGGTGTAAAAATCCATATAAATCTTTAAGCGAAAGCCGTGCTTCGATTTCGGTTCCGGCAATCTTACGATATAAAGCTTGCTCCTCTGACAGCGAGGCTTTCTTTGTGCCTTTAGGGCTTTTAAACTTTTCCCACAGTTCAAAAAATGTCCCAAGGTCATGATAGTAACGTTGAAACCGCTCGAAAACAGCATTCGTCGGGGCGATTGCAAACGTCTGAACGGGTCGGTCTTCTTGTTGCAATAAGTTCCGCATTTTTTTTATATCGCTCGCAAACGCCACTTTGCCGACATCATATATCCCTTTTCGTCCTGCACGGCCGGCAATTTGTTTTACTTCCTGTGAAGTTAGCAGCCGCCTCCTTGTACCATCAAATTTCTCATTTTCCAAAAATACAATTCGGCGAATCGGCAGGTTTAGACCCATACCAATTGCGTCGGTCGCAACAATGACTGTTGTTATTCCTTTATTAAACTGCTCGATTTGTTTTTTTCTTGTTTCGGGGGGCATACTGCCGTAAATCATGCTGACGGAATGACCGTCATTTTGCAGTCTCGATGCCATTTCCAAAACACGCCTTCTGGAAAAACAAATAAGCGCATCGCCTTTTTTGACATGCTTAATGTGAAACTCTTTCTTTTCAACCTCAAGCGGTGTATTGCGAAAATACTCGTGAATTTCAATATCAGCACTACCTAAAAGCGCAAGCAGCATATCTTTGGAATTTCGGCTACCGATAATATGGACTTCGTCAGCATTTGCATTTGTAATCGCCTTGTACCAGGAAAACCCCCGATCCTTATCCGTTATCATTTGTGCTTCATCGATCACAATCACATGATAGAACTCTTTTTCATGAAACATTTCCACCGTGCAGGAAATATGGCTGGCATTCGGATTGATCTTCTCCTCCTCACCGGTTTTCAATGAACACGCTGTTCCTTCAGCATTCAGTTTATCAAACACTTCAAGAGCCAGCAGCCTAAGAGGTGCTAAGTACATGCCGCTTGCTGCCTGCTTCATTTTTTCCAGTGCATGATACGTCTTTCCTGTATTCGTGTCGCCAATATGTAGGACATAACGGATCTGCCGGCGAAATGAAGGATCGTATTCCGTGCCAAAGATATCCTTCATCATCCGTTCTTCTTCTTCCTTTTTTCGCTGAAGCTCGGCCAGTTCCTCAGCGAATCTCTGTTCCCGCTCCCTTAGATTTTCTTCAAGAATTTGCTGGTGCACCTTCATGTCGAATGGAATTTCGGCCAATTTCAAGAGATCTGTCAGATATTCTTCTTGAAGATCATCAAACATATATCCTGAGACGTCATATAAAAGGTCTCTAATACACCCCTTTATATAGGAAACAGTAAGCTGCTCATGAAACATGAAGTAAAATTCCTGTTTTAGATCCTCATCAAAGTTTTCCAGTACTTTTTTAGGGACCAACTCCGACAGATGATCGAAAATGAAACCTTCATAAATATAATAAAAGGCTTCATATTCAAAATCACTTCGTTTTGTTTTTTGACTGTCAAAAAATTGCAGTACTGTTTGATAAGGAGGAAATGCCCCTTCTTGAGCTTGACATTTTATCTTATTTTTAAAATCAGTTGCTAATTGCTTGGCAGCAAAGTAGCGAATGTATAAATAAAACTGGTCATATTTTTCTTCTAACATTGCAGCAGCCGTATCTTCAATTTCTCCTCGAATCTCAAGTTTTTTTTCTTGCAGCCGGGCTTGTTCCTGTCTTGATCTCAATTGTTCTTTTGCTTCTCGATACCGATCCGCCCATTCAGCTTCTCGGTTATGAAACATTTCCGTTATCCAGCCATATGCATCAAAAGGCTGATACTCTCTCATTTCATCACGAAACCATTTATTGATTAGCTTTCGGTCAACACCATGGACTTCATAGCCTTTTTCACTTAAAAATTGCTTTTTTTCATGTTTCGGAATGTCATTGGTGGATTTATTCAGCCATACATGAATCCAAATCTGTTCAATATAATGGCCGCGGTCAGTTAAATAATCCATAAATGCTGGAAGTGTATCTTTCGTCTCCAGATAACGGTCAATATCCTGGTATATTTTCATTTTTGTATGTTCAACAGCCTGAGGGTAAATCACGGCAAGCTTGCTCATACCATTCCCTCCTCATTTTAAAAACAGTGTTATGTATAACGTGAATATAGTAAAAAAACCGGGCTTAACTAAGGACAACCCGGAAGCAGTCAAAAACCCTTAGGATGCAATTATATCACTTTTCAAATTATTGTTCTTTAAATTTGATGTTGCTCACAATATTGGTTCACCAATTCTTCAATTTGATCTAATTCCGGATAGTTGCCGGAAAAATTAAATTTAATTTCTTCGATAAATTGACCTTTATTGTATACATGAATGGCTCCTTTTTGCTCAATTACACTAAATTCCGGAACAAAAACTAACCCCTTGCGTTCAATAACTCCCATTACTTAGTTCTCCTTATCTTTTTCTAATTAGTATTCGCAAAAAATTAAGATTGATGACTTACGATGTGTCTGTTTGCAGTCCGGTAAAAAATGAGAACGGTACCATCACGGCACCGTCCTCATAAATAAATTATACAGGTGTGTAAGCTTCGCACTTTTTTTGCTCTTGTCGGATGGTGGCTTGAGCAGCAGCCAAACGGGCAAGTGGAACACGGTATGGCGAGCAGCTGACGTAGTCCAGCCCGGTTCGATAGCAGAAATCAATTGAGCTCTTTTCTCCGCCATGTTCGCCGCAAATGCCTGTTTTTAAGGTTGGATTGGTTTTGCGGCCGAGCTTGACGCCAGTTTCGACAAGCTTACCGACACCATCTTGATCAAGTACGGCAAATGGGTTTTGTGGGAGAACTTTTGTCTCAATGTAACTTTGCAGAAATTTTCCTTCCGCATCGTCTCGGCTGTAGCCGAAAGTCGTTTGTGTTAAATCGTTTGTTCCGAATGAGAAGAAATCGGCTTCTTCGGCAATTTGATCTGCAGTTAACGCGGCTCGAGGAATCTCAATCATCGTTCCGATTGTGTATTTAAAGTTCCTTCCGGTTTCTTCTTCCACCCTTTGAGCAGTCTCAATGACAAGTTCACGCATAGATTTTAATTCATTAATATGCCCGACGAGCGGGATCATGATTTCCGGGTTCACTTCCATTCCTTTTTCCGCAAGCTTCGCTGCAGCATAGAAAATCGCTTTTACCTGCATTTCATAAATTTCTGGATGAACCATCCCTAAACGACAGCCACGCAAGCCGAGCATTGGGTTGAACTCATCTAACTGGCGAACCTTCCTTAACAGTTTCTCTTTTTGCTTTAGCTCATCAGATTGCGGATCCAAAATTTGCAGTTTCGTAACTTCTACTAAAAGTTCCTCTTTATCCGGCAAAAATTCATGAAGTGGCGGATCTAACAGACGAATTGTAACCGGATAGCCTTGCATTGCTTCAAAAATCCCTTCAAAATCTCCTTGCTGCATAGGCAGCAATTGTTCAATTGCTTCCATTCGTTCTTCATCATTTTCCGCAATAATCATTTTTTGAACGATTGGAAGGCGGCCTTGCTCCATAAACATATGCTCCGTCCGGCACAATCCTACCCCGCCTGCACCAAATTCGAATGCTTTTCTGGCATCCTCCGGATTATCAGCATTTGCCCGCACGCCGATTTTCCGCTCTTGATCTGCCCAGGAAAGCAGTAACTGGAACTCAGGAGACAGCTCAGGATCAATCATCGGAATTTCTCCCAACATAATTTCCCCGGTAGAACCATCAATTGTAATCATGTCGCCATAGTTAACAACTGTTTCACCAACGATTAATTGCTTTGCTTTTACATCAATTTTCAGAGCTTCACAGCCACATATACATGCTTTCCCCATACCGCGGGCGACGACGGCAGCATGACTCGTCATACCACCCCGGCTGGTGACAATTGCTTGTGAGGCGACAATGCCATGGATATCATCCGGCGTTGTTTCAGGCCGCACAAGGATGACTTTTTTTCCATCATTCCCTAGCTGTTCCGCTTCATCCGCATCAAAGACAACCTGCCCTGTGGCTGCACCAGGTGATGCAGGAAGGCCCTTAGCTAAAATTTTTCTTTCTGCCTTCTCGTCAATACGGCGGTGCAGTAGCTGATTCAATTGGTCCGGGTCAACCCGAAGCAGGGCTTGTTTTCGATCAATAATCCCCTCCTTCACCATATCGACAGCAATACGGATGGCTGCTTGTGCGGTGCGCTTGCCGCTGCGTGTTTGCAGGATGAACAGCTTGCCGCGTTCCACGGTAAATTCGATATCCTGCATTTCTTTGTAATGTTGCTCTAAGCGCTTGGCTGTTTCGGAGAATTGTTGATAAACTTCCGGCATTTCACTCTTCAATGTGCTAATTGCCTGCGGTGTACGGATCCCAGCAACAACATCCTCCCCTTGTGCATTGATTAAATATTCTCCATAAAGTTCTGGTTCACCTGTTGAAGGATTGCGTGTAAACGCCACACCGGTGCCGGAATCATTTCCCATATTGCCAAATACCATGCTTTGGACATTAACAGCTGTTCCTAAATGATCCGGAATTTTATTTAAACGGCGGTACACAATAGCCCGCTGATTATTCCACGAATTAAACACAGCATTTATAGCAAGAAAAAGCTGATTCTTAGGATCTTGTGGGAAGTCTTTTCTCGTATGTTTCCTCACGATTTCCTTATATCCTTTAATCACTTCTTGCCAGTCCTCCGCTGTAAGTTCAGGGTCAGATGTATAGCCTTTTTGTTCACGAGTTTCCTCCAATAATTGTTCAAAATAATAAGAATCAATTTCCAAAACTACATCACTGAACATTTGAATAAATCTGCGGTAGGAATCATAGGCAAAACGCGGGTTATTCGTTAATTTTGCCATTCCAACAACTGTTTCATCATTCATGCCCAGGTTCAAGATTGTATCCATCATGCCAGGCATCGAAAAAACAGATCCTGAACGAACTGAAACAAGCAATGGATTTTCAGGGTCGCCGAGTTTCTTGCCCATTTTTTCTTCCAAGTGGGTAAGAGCTTCTAATACTTGCATTTCTACTAAAGCAGGAATGGATTTATTAGATTCATAGTAGGCATTGCACGCTTCGGTTGTAATCGTAAAGCCATATGGTACCGGCAGCCCAATTCTAGTCATTTCAGCCAGATTTGCTCCTTTCCCCCCGAGCAAATCTCTCATATTGCCATTACCCTCATGAAACAAATAAACATATTTCTCCATATTAATAGCTCCTCTCCTTTTTTAGGATCTCCATGATTAACCCGGCTGTTTCTTCAATCGCCTTATTGGATACATCAATGACCGGGCAGCCAACTCGTTTCATAATCTTTTCCGCATAATCCAATTCTTCAAGTATCCGCTGATAACTAGCATAGTTTGCTCTTGATGCAAGCCCTAAGGACTTTAATCGCTCTTTGCGGATCTCGTTTAATTTATCAGGGGAAATGATTAGCCCGATGCAGTTTTTCCGGGGAATTTTATACAATTCTTCCGGGGGCGGCACCTCTGGAACGAGCGGAACATTGGCAACTTTAAAACGCTTGTGTGCCAGAAACATTGACAGCGGGGTTTTCGACGTTCTCGATACCCCGATTAAGACGATATCCGCTTTTAAAATCCCCCTTGGGTCGCGGCCATCATCATATTTCACTGCAAACTCGATCGCCTCAATTTTTCGGAAGTATTCTTCGTCTAATTTTCTCACTAGCCCCGGCTGATGGTGAGGTTCTCTGCCCAGTTTCGTTTCAAAAGCATTCATTAATGGATCTAATAGGTCTACTGCCAAAATCCCTTCGTCTTTAGCCCTTCGATCTAAAAATTCTTTTAACTCCGGAATGACTATGGTATAGGCAATGATCGCCCGGCTGTCTTTGGCTAATAATAGTACATCTTCGATATCATCAATCTCTTCAACATAGGAACTGCGGCGCACCTCAACCTGTCCACCATTAAACTGTGTTGCCACAGCTTTTACAACCAGTTCAGCGGTTTCCCCTACAGAATCGGATACGACGTACACCACTTCTTTGTGAACCAAATGAACTTCCCTCCTTTAATAAGATTTTGCTTCTATAAGCTCAACGTATGCCCTTGTAATCGTTGTTTTTGTAATACGCCCCAATAACAAATATGTATTTTCTTGCTGCTCCACTTCCTTTACAACTGGTAATGAATCGACATGAAAATTGATCATTTTTTTTGCAGCTTCCAATAAGGTTTCCTCCGGATGAATCGTGATGATATTTGGCATTCTTGTCATAATCACACTTACCGGCAGTTCATTGAGATTTTGATTACCAATGGCTGCCCGGAGTAAATCTTTCCGTGAAATAACCCCTGCCAAATGCCCTTCAGAATCAACAGCATAAAGAGTGCCTACATCCTCTAAAAATAATTGAACAATCGCATCATAGACGGAAGCGGATTTTTCCACAACAATCGGATGCGCTTTAAAGTCTGCTACTTTTTGATGAATAAAGTGCTTAGCCTCTTGCTTTAAATTGTAGTTATGATTATATAAATAACCGACGCGCGGGCGGGCATCCAAATTTCCGGACTTTGTCAAAATCGCAAGATCCGGCCTCAATGCTGCCCTTGAAAGCGATAGCATTTCTGCAATTTCTTTTCCTGTGATAGGGCCATTTTCCTTCACAATCTGTAGAATCTCATCCTGACGTTTTGTAAGTTTAATGATAAACACCTCCTTTTTTCAAGAAAAACATGTTATATTTTATGAATTTATTTTAAATATGTCATACTTATTTATATATAATGTATCATATTTAGTTTTTTAAGGGAATAATTTATTTCAATAAAAGGAATTAACTTTTTGTCCAGAATATTCATTAAGAAATCATCCCCACAACTTGACGGAGTAATTTTTTACATAAAATGTAATTTAAAAAATCATTACAAAAAAAGCTCCTACTCAATCGAGTAGGAGTCTTCAGTATTGTTGTTCATGGAAAATTATTCGAATCCCTAATAAGTGTTGTTATCCTGTACAATTCAAAAAGACGACTTTTTATTTAAGAAAAACGTCCTTTTACGGAAGATTGAAAGGATTATAAAGTGGCGCTTTAGTAACTTAGTGATAAATTCAATCTTTTAATTGTGGATTTTTTAAATTCAGGTGTACTCTTCATGCAAAATTTATAATTTTTAATCGTGAAATGGAGTTCTTTTGTATCAACCCAAGAACTATTTACTCTCTTAGCTATTTTATTTAAAAAATCTATATCAGGTGTTCCGAATGTTACTTTCATTTTAGGGGGGAGTGCCTTCATTGCAATTGGAATCCAAGGTCTCCGTTTAGAAACAACAACTGCGTGTGCGGTTCCACTAATCACAAAATTAAACGTCTCTTGGTCTTTTTCTGTTTTCATTTCAAGACTTCTTTTCAACAATTCACGAAAAACCGGAACAGAATCTACGGGAAAGCCAATTTCCCTTAAATACATTGTTTTTAGGGCACCAACTGCCTGTAACTCGTTTTCTGCAATATAATCATGTGCAATAACTTCGAGAATATGACCATCTCCATCACGGAAATATAAGTTCCTTCTCCCATCCGTTTCGTCAACATACTGTCCATTTTCTTGCCTTAGAACTAATAATCCAGATTGTTGAATAAAGGATACGACCTTGTCGAATTGAGAATAGGGAACTTGAAAAGCAAAGTGTGCTGGCGCAATCGATTCATATGTTTCTTG
>NZ_BCUZ01000097.1 GCF_001591485.1 Neobacillus fumarioli NBRC 102428
TCTGCTATGGCGCATGAGCACATAACGAGGGGTTAGGCGCTGGAGCTAGACAATTCTCGAAACCAAAATTTATACTTTCTTTACTATTAAAAAAAAGAACGGGATCATCTCCCGTCCTCTGTAGCCATTTGTATTCAATTTAATTAACGAGCAAAGCCACCGCCTAATTGCGATTCAGCCATAGAAACCAAGCGCTTAGTGATTTCACCACCAACAGAACCGTTAGCACGTGAAGTAGTGTCAGCGCCAAGGTTTACACCAAACTCTTGAGCAATTTCATACTTCATTTGGTTAAGAGCTTCTTGTACCCCAGGAACAAGTAATTGATTAGAGTTGTTGTTTGCCATGTGATCTTCACCTCCTTGTGAGTATAGAATGTGTAGAATCACATAGCATCATACTTAAATCCCATTGGTAATTGTTTGTAAAAACACAAAAATCATACATCCGTTTTATGATTAACTAAAATAATTCATCAAATTCTGATTGATGTTCACTGCCAGGCTTTATATTTATCATTTCTGTCTCTTGGACCGCTTCCCGGATCAGCGGTTCAAATCAAAATAACTTTCAAACTGATTAACTTTTTCCCGTTTCGGTTTTGTTTTTGGCGAAGCTGGCACAAAGATAGTACAGCAATCTTCAAATGGGCGATTTGAAATTTCAAATGTATCAATTTCTTCTGCGATTTTAATAATATCGGTTTTATCCATCGAAATCAAGGGACGTAAAATCGGTGTATTCGTTACCTCATTGATTGCGTACATACTTTCAAGTGTCTGGCTTGCAACCTGGCCAAGGCTCTCTCCGGTTACAATTGCCAAGCCTTCCCTTTGTTCTCTAATTTCATCGGTAATTCGCAGCATCATTCGCCTTGTTGATGTCATCGTATAATTTTCCGGCACTTGTTCGCGAATGGCTTGCTGTATGTCCGTAAACGGAACAATGTGCAATTTAATCGAAACATTTGCGATATCAGATAGTTTTCTTGCCAAATCAATGACCTTTTCCTTTGACCTTTCACTTGTGAATGGCGGGCTGAAAAAATGAACTGCCTCAATTTCTAATCCGCGTTTCATTGCCATATAGCCTGCCACGGGGCTGTCGATCCCGCCTGAGAGCATAAGCATCGCTTTGCCGCTCGAACCAAACGGCAGCCCGCCTGCTCCTTTAATTGTTTCGCACGATAAATAAATTGCTTCTTTTCTCACTTCTACACGTAAATTGATATCAGGATTTTTCACATCGACTGTTAACCCTGGAATCCGGCTCAATAAATATCCGCCGACTGTTTCATTAATTTGATTCGTGTCCAGTTCAAATGTTTTATCGGATCTTTTGCCCGTCACTTTAAAAGTTTGGCCTTCTTTGTAACGCGACCTGACTAGATCAAGACAAGCCTGTTTTAACGCCTCGACATCGCGCTCAACTTTGATCGCAGGGCTGAAGGATTGAATCCCAAATATATTCTTTAATCTTTTGATAATTTCTATGCCATTTTCTCCATTCAATATGACATACATCCGGTCGCGGCTTGCTTCAATTTTGATCTTCGGGAAAGAAATCAAGGCAATCCGAACACTTTTCCTTAGCTTATCTACAAATTTATTACGATTCCTGCCTTTGGTAGAGATTTCCCCATAGCGGATTAAAATACGATCATAATTCATTTAACTCATTACCTTTCGTAATTGATCTAGAGTATCCTTGACAGCCGTTATCACGGTTTCGGCTTCTTCTTCTGTATTATCATAAGAAAGACTGATTCTTATAGAACTTTCCGCCAAACCTTCCGGAACTCCCATCGCGAGTAATGTCTTACTTGGTGTTTTCTTTTTTGAAGAACATGCACTTGTTGTAGAAACATAAATTTCCTTCTGTTCAAGGGCATGAATAAATACTTCTGATTTTATTCCTTCAGCAGAGAAATTGACAATATGCGGGGCGGCATTTTCAACTGGAGTGTTTAGATGGATTCCATTCATGTCCACTAAACTATTTCTTAACAGACTTTGGATTTTTTTCATCCGTTCTAGTCCAGTTTCCTGTTTCATCAATGTCAGCCTTAAAGCTTTCGCCATTGATACCGCACCTGCAACATTCTCAGTGCCGCTGCGAATTTTCCGCTCTTGATTGCCGCCGGAAAATAGCGGTGTCAGTCTCACACCATCTCGAATATATAATATACCAGTACCTTTTAGACCATGAAATTTATGGGCGGAAAGCGAATATAAATCGATTCTGTTTTCATGAAACAAGAGAGGAACTTTGCCAATCCCCTGTACACCGTCAACATGAAAAAGAATACTGGGATTGCTTTTCAACATATCGCCAATTTCCTTAATCGGCTGAATTGTACCAACCTCATTATTGACATGCATAATCGAGATTAAAATCGTATCTTTGCGGATCGCACTTTTCACATCATCAACCGATATCCTACCATCACCATTTACAGGCAGGTATGTAACTTCAAACCCCTCCTGCTCTAACTGTTCCATTGTATTGTAGACAGAGGCATGTTCGACACTCGTTGTAATAATATGGCGTCCTTTAGTCCGATTCCAATATGCTGCGCCTTTGATTGCTATATTGTTACTTTCAGTACCGCCTGAAGTAAAGTAAATTTCATTCGTTTTTGCTGATAAAAGTTTCGCAATTTGTTCCCGTGCTTGGTTTAACAGTTTTTCAGCCTGTCCCCCAAAGCCGTGAAGTGAAGAAGGATTCCCGAAAAACTCGCTAGAAACTTTAACAAAGGAATCCAATACTTCTTTATACGCTTTCGTTGTTGCACTATTATCAAAATAGATCATCGTATCACCTTCCCTATTGCCGAAATAAATCTTATCATAAAAGTAGAAAAGCGAAAAGGCGCCCATCTAGCAATGATATAGGGAATAACCGCCCTGCAAACTAATCAAGAGATCAGTCTCCCTTAATGTGTACAGAAGGTCTTTCTGTATCCATGTACAATATATTTAGAAACAAGAAAAAACCGATCCTTCCTAAATTTGGCTGAATCGGTAACAAACTTTTTAAACCTCGACAGTAGCTTTAATTTTTTTCAAGGCATCAGGGTCAACACTCTCAAGAGAAGCTGCAACCTGTTCTAACGCTTCTTGGTAATGATATTGCCGAAACGAATTTTCCGCTTCAGCTAAAGCTTTGGCAACAGAAGCATACTTGCTCCGATATCGGTTTCCGTATTGGATTGCTTTTTCAGCAAGCGTAGCATTTTCAATTAATTCCATTGTTACGGATACAAGTTTTTCTACTGTTAAGACGGCAATTTCAAGATACTGATTTAACGCTTGAATGTTGAGCGGCTTTTCTTCTAGCTGAACTCTCACATTTTGGATACTGTCACTGGTATCCTCGATCAGATATTTATAATCTTCCGGTATTCCCGGAACATTGCTTTTTTCAACCAGACGAACTGTCTCGTTAACCTTTTTTGTTAACTCTTTCAATTTCCCTCGTGCTTCCAGTTCATCTTTTCTTAGCGCTTGAAGTTTCTTGGCAAAGTCTTGCTGCCCTTCGCGTATAAGTTCCAGCCGCTCCTTAACCTCACCTAATTCTTCACTGATGACAGTTTGAGCCGTTTCATTCATCTTGATTTTCTCCTGCAAAATTTCATATCGCTTAAATACAGCCAAAAGTTCTTTTTCCAAACTAGTAACAGCCTCTAAATCCTGATCTGACAGCTGATAACTGCCTTGGACATGGAGAAATTCATCCGCAAGTTTTTGATGTTCCTCCTCTGCAGCAGCCAAAAGCTGACTGGTTAATTTTTCATTTTTCTTAACAAATTGTTTGGCATATACCTCTTTTTCTAAAAGGTCAAACAAAATGTCAATTCGCTCTTTTATTTCTTTCAATTCCTCAACAGCCTTTTCAATTTCTGCTGATTCAATTAAGGCTAAATTCTCAGCCAGCTTTTCACGCAAATGCCCGATTTCCTCTTCAACATGAAGATGCTCTAAATAGTAGTCCTGTTCCGTCATTTCTTTAAAACCATCCAGCACTTCGGACAACTGATTGGGCACAAGTGATTGACATTCAATTAAAAGCTGCGGAATTAAGTCCATATGGTTTTTAATCTTAGTAAGCTGACTATGAATCAGTAAAACTGTTTCACGGGCCTCAAGGTAATTTCCATTCTCAGTTTTTTCTTCATACTCTTGAAATTTTATCGTTATATGATTTAACTGTTCTTCTAAATGCTTCTCTGCACTGCCAAAACTATGACGGTGAGCAAGTAACATTTTTCTCGTTTCCCTGTATAACTCCTTTAACTGTTCAATTTCTTCGCGGTTTTTCTCCTCACTTCCAACTAGTTCATGCAATTCTTCCAAAATATTCTTGATTTGATTTTCGGTTTCCTGTAATTTGTTCGCAATATCAGTTTGAACTTCTTTAGCTTTTCTAAATCGATAACGGTCTATGTATTCTTCGGCATTAAAAAGCATTTCATCCAATTTTGGAAGCTTCACCGTGATAATATCATCCCATTGATTCCGCCAGTGCTCAAATAGTTCTTCTGTTTGTCCGGTCATATTCAACTGTTTAACTTTGGACAGCTCATCCGGAACCGGACGTTTAAATAGATCAATTTTCCATGCTTCTAATCGATCCATTTCTTTAAAATACTTTTTCTTTATGATATATCCTGTTACAAAAAAGATCAGTAAGAGGATGAAAAATCCAATGAAATATATCATATTAAGCCTCCCATTCCAAAAGCACTTGAATCCATTCACTATATATCAAATAACCTTATTTTTTTAAAAGTAAAGAAAGGATAAATTCTGACTTCGAGAATTGTCCAGCGCAAGCGGCCTAGTCCCTCGGGACAAACAACCTTCTTCACTAAAAGTCCAAATATCAGATTTTAGTGAAGAAGAACATTTGCCTGTCGGGGCTTACCAAGGCGCTTGCGCTTTTCTTATATTCAATGCTTTAATGATACCATGTAAACGACAATTTTTGACCATTGTTTTCAATTTTTTTGTAAAAGAAATCAAAAAATATGAATTTTATCGAGACGGATTAAAAAAAGCGCAAAAATGAGGAAATGCTTAAGGGGAAAACAATCAAAAAGCACTGCGCTGAATGGAGGATTGGTCCTTTCCAGCTAGTGCTCCCTTAAAACAGTATAAAGTTCATTCATCTCTCTCATCACTTTTTAAGTTTATTTTAGGATTGCTTCTTTTTTGATGTTTACCGCTGAAGTCAGCGTATTGTCAATCCATAAATATAATTCCTTCAAGTATTTTTGCTCAAAAAACTTTTCGTTTGGAAAAATATACAATACTTCCCTCATATAATGAGTATTCATAAACGGCATCATCAATAATCCTTTTAACTGTATAAGCAAATAAGGTATAGAATGCGGTCGAAACTCATTCCATTCAAATCCTCTTTCAAAGATCTTTTCAAAATAGTACTTTTCCTTTAAGGAATAAGTTGCCATAATTTCGCGCGCTATTTGGGAATCAATGGATAATTCTCGATAGATACAGCTGGCAAGCTGATAATTTTCACAGTGGAAATGCACCAGATCTGCTATAATGCGTTTTAAACATTCTTTTGCCCCTTTCTCAATTGATTGATAGGATTTTTCAATGATTCTGATATATTGTTCAAAAAAATGAGTAAAACAATATTCCAATAATCCAGCTTTATTTTCAAAGTGATAGGCAATTGTTGCTGTATTAACTTTAGCCAGGTTGGCAATATCCCTTACAGACGTGCCATCATAGCCTTTTGAGTTAAACAAAAGAATGGCAGCTTTCACAATTTCATCTTTTGAATCCTTTTTCATCGGCTCTCCCCTCCTTTGGAACAGCAGAATCCCACAATATACAAATTCTTGATGTTAAGGCCAATTCCTTCATGAAAAAGTCGACAAACTCTGCCTGTTTTCTTCTTAATCTGATAAAATATATGTAGAAAACAAAAGAAATTAGGTGAAGAACATGTTCAATGTCGAAAAATACACAGGGAACCGTGAAGAAAATTACCAGCTTCTAAAAAAACAATTACAAGCCTTAATCCATGATGAAAAAAATAGAGTAGCAAATCTCAGCAATGCGTCTGCCCTATTAAACCAGTTTCTTGACAGGATTAACTGGGTCGGTTTTTATTTAATGGATACCGAGTCAGAGCTTGTTCTAGGCCCATTTCAGGGGCTGCCTGCCTGTATACGCATCCCGCTCGGCAAAGGTGTATGCGGAACAGCAGCCTTGAAAAGGGAAACGATTCGTGTCGCAGATGTGAACCAATTTCCCGGCCACATTGCCTGTGATGCTGCTTCTCAATCCGAGATTGTCATCCCGCTTGTCAAGAATGGACAGCTGATTGGCGTATTGGATATCGATTCACAGGAAATCAATCGTTTTGATGAAGTAGATCAAAAACACCTGGAAGAGTTTGTGGATCGATTAATGGAACAAATATAAAGAAAAATCCGCCAATGGCGGGTTTTTCTTTATATTTGTTCCAATGCTTGTTCCAAGTCCTCAATTAAATCTTCCCACGCTTCAAGACCTGCAGATAGTCTGAGCAAATGATCTCCAATTCCCATTTTTAAGCGTTCCTCTTTTGGCACTACTGCGTGGGTCATGGTGGCAGGGTGCTGAATTAATGTAGCCGTTTCTCCTAAACTGACTGCAATCTTAATAATTTTTAATTGATTCATTAATTTTTGAGCCGTTTCTTTCGTTCCTTCGACAGAAAAGGCAATTAGGGCCCCAGGCTGTTTCATTTGTTTTTTCATAATAGAATAATCCGGGTGTTCCGGATCTCCCGGATAATGGATAGCAGCGATTTTCGGATGGCCTTTTAAAAACTCAAACAGCATAGCCGTATTATACGATTGGCGGTCCATGCGAACGGGTAAGGTTTTTAACCCTCTTAACAGCAGCCAGGCATCAAAAGGAGATATAACGCCGCCCATATCTTTTTGAGTTGTGCGTGCAACCAGTTTTATAAACTCCTTATCGCCAATCACCAAACCAGCAATGACATCACCATGACCGCAAATATATTTTGTCGCACTGTGAATCACAATATCACAGCCATGATTGATGGGAGTTTGTAAGTATGGTGAGCAAAATGTATTATCAACGACAACAGGGATACCTTTTTCTTTCGCAGCTTTTGCAATCATGTTAAGATCCACAAGCTTCATCGTCGGATTAATGGGTGTTTCAATATAAATGCAAGCAGTATTGGGGCGAATTTCTTCGATAACGGTTTCATAGGAGTCCATCGAAGAGAATTGATGTTCGATCCCATACTTTTGTTTCAACAACTGAAGCAAACCAAAAGTACAGCCATACACCCCTTGGGAGCATAAAATATGATCACCTGTTTTCGTTAAAGCAGTAAATACAGCACTTACTGCAGCCATTCCTGAAGAAAAGGCCAATGCTGCTTCCCCATTTTCTAGAGCGGCCATTCTGTCTTCTAACATTTTCACTGTTGGGTTTCCCAGACGCGAATAGATAAATCCATCTTCTTCACCGGCAAATCTTCTTTCCCCTTGTTCGGCATTCGTAAATATAAAGGTAGATGTTTGATATATTGGCGGAGTTAAACTTCCATGATGTTCTTCGGCACTAAATCCCGCATGAATGACTTCTGTTTCAAATCGCTTTTTGTTTTCGGTCATTATTAAGCCCCCTGCCTTAAAGTGAAAACGATTTCAATTTCTATTATATTATATGATGATAAATGGTCCACAGTTAAGAAAGTGATCCAAAATCCCACTTGACTTAGAGGCTATGAAAATTATATAATATCCTTTGTGTAAAATATTGCAGCCTAAGAGACAATGTTAATCTGCTCATTTTGTTCCTCACAAGGAGTTCATCTTTGTGATGGTGCATCGCGTAACTCTATGCTGCTGGAGCGATGGTGCATGAAAACAAAATGACGATTATAGTTGTTTCGTTCGCGGTTTTTATTTTACCAAATAAAAACACAAAAAGGAGGAGTCTTTCATGGCTCGTTATACCGGCCCAAGCTGGAAATTATCCCGTCGTCTTGGAATTTCTCTAAGCGGCACAGGTAAAGAATTAGAAAAGCGTCCTTACGCTCCTGGTCAACATGGTCCAAACCAACGCAAAAAGCTTTCTGAATACGGATTGCAATTGCAAGAAAAACAAAAACTTCGTCATATGTACGGCGTAAATGAGCGCCAATTCCGCAACTTGTTCGTTAAAGCTGGCAAAATGAGCGGTATCCATGGCGAAAACTTCATGATTCTTCTTGAATCACGTCTTGATAACATTGTTTATCGTTTAGGACTTGCCCGCACTCGCCGTGCTGCACGCCAGTTAGTAAACCACGGTCATATTTTAGTGGACGGTTCACGCGTTGATATTCCGTCATACCGTGTAACTCCTGGCCAAACGATCAGCGTTCGTGAAAAATCACGTAACCTTGAAGTAATCAAGGATGCTCTTGAAGCAAACAACTTCGTACCTGATTACTTAACTTTTGATGCTGACAAATTAGAAGGCACTTTCACCCGCCTGCCAGAGCGCTCTGAACTGCCTGCTGAAATTAACGAAGCATTAATCGTTGAGTTCTACTCTCGATAATTATTTTTTTCCAAATCCCTATACCATATGGTATGGGGATTTATTTTTTGCTGCTCACTATTTATGCCAAGTTATTTGACATCTTAAGCAAGTTGTGATACAAAAACTATAAGTTAATTTTTGAATAAAGAAGCATTGATGGGAACCAATTGTAGTTCTTCTATCCCTGTTCCAAGAGAGACAGCGGCAGGTGGAAGCTGTCACATATAGAGGAATGAATTACATCCCGGAGCATTCTCTGTGAAATTAGAGTAGCAGAGAACGGTAATAACCGTTATTTTAATTGAGTTGGAGGAGCAATCCTCAAGCCGGGTGGTACCGCGAGTTTTTCGTCCCTGCAATTAGCAGGGGCGTTTTTATTTTTTTAGGAGGTAATGAAAATGGAATTATTACAGGATTTGCAATGGCGTGGGGTTATTTACCAGCAAACGGATGAAGATGGCTTAAAAGATCTTTTAAATAAGGAGAAAATTTCTCTCTACTGCGGTGTTGACCCTACGGCTGACAGTATGCATATCGGTCACCTGCTGCCGTTTTTAACACTTAGAAGATTCCAGCAGCATGGCCATCGTCCGATTGTCGTTGTCGGCGGGGCAACCGGTCTTATCGGCGACCCAAGCGGAAAAAATGAAGAACGGAAGCTGTTAACTTTGGAAACTGTTCAGAAAAATGTCGAAGGCATTAAAAAACAGCTTGAATCCATTTTTGATTTTTCCGGTGAACACGGTGCAATTATGGTCAATAACTATGATTGGGCTGGGTCGATGGATGTTGTGACCTTTTTACGCGATATCGGGAAACATATTGGGGTTAATTACATGCTGGCAAAGGATACAATCGCCAATCGACTCGAAACAGGTATTTCGTTTACTGAATTTACGTATACGATATTGCAGGCAATGGATTTCAATCACCTTTATGACCATCATAACTGCAAATTACAAATCGGGGGTAGCGATCAGTGGGGCAATATCACCTCAGGACTGGAATTAATCAGGAAAACCCATTCTGAGGATGCAAAAGCGTTTGGATTAACCATACCGCTAGTTACAAAAGCCGATGGAACAAAATTTGGAAAGACAGAGAGTGGAGCTGTTTGGCTCGATCCAGAGAAGACAACCCCGTATGAATTTTATCAGTTCTGGATCAACACGGCTGATGCAGACGTTGTCAAATACCTGAAGTTTTTCACCTTCCTTTCACATGATGAAATAGAACAATTGGCAACAGCCGTTCAGGAAGAACCGCATCTTCGCAAAGCCCAAAAGACTTTAGCCGAAGAAATGACCCGCCTGATTCATGGTGAAGAAGCATTACAACAGGCAATCAAAATTTCACAAGCATTATTCAGCGGTAATGTTAGAAATCTGACGGCTGCTGAAATCAAGCAAGGTTTTAAAGAGGTTCCATCCTATGTGGTGCAAAGTGAAGCCGAAAATAACTTGGTAGAGTTACTGGTGGCTGCAAACATTTCCCCTTCCAAGCGCCAGGCCCGTGAGGATATCAGCAATGGAGCCATTTCAATTAATGGCGAAAAAATTACAGATACTGCCTATACCCTTCAAGCAACAGATAAAATCGAAGGACAGTTTACGATTATCAGAAGAGGCAAAAAGAAATATACGTTGATTAAATACTAAGAATTTTACTAGCAGGTAACCAAATTTTAATGTTTGGTTACCTTTTTTTTAAAAGTAAAAGAAAGATTTTGACTTCGAAAATTGTCCAGCTCCACCGCTTAGCCCCTCGTTATGTGCTCCTGCGCCATAGCAGA
>NZ_BCUZ01000098.1 GCF_001591485.1 Neobacillus fumarioli NBRC 102428
ACACTACCCAATTATTACACCATATTTTTTGTTTCCCATCCAAACAATAAACAGCAAAATCCACAAATAATTAGAACTCTTTTTATCCATACTATTCATAGATAAAAATGGAAAGATGGGAATAACTTGTCTATAAAAGTCTTTTCAGCTTCACTAATGGCCATTACTTTAGCCATCGGCACGGCAGGCTGCCAAATCCAACATTCAGAAATAAAGCAAAATGTTTCAGCAGATTCGTTAAAAAGAGATCACTCGACAGTCCAGTCTAAGATCAGAGACTATTTGCAGGCCAATCACATTAACGGCAGTATTGCAGTGATCAAAAATGGAAACATTCTGTTTAATGATGGAATCGGGTTTGCCAATTTTAACAAGCGATCCTTAAATCAAGCGGATACGACCTTTCCGATTGCTTCCATTACAAAGTCAATCATGGCTGTTTGTATATTGCAGCTAGAGGAAAAGGGGACACTTTCACTTGATGATCCTGTTTCCCGTTATATTCCTGATTTTCCTAACGAAAAAAAAATTAAATTAGTCCATTTGTTAAATCACACCTCCGGGGTGAAAGCACCATTTATTTTGAAGCAGAATCCAAAGCCGGCAGAAATTATGAAGAAAATTACGGAAGATGAAATCAAATTCCCAGCAGGCACCAAGTGGGATTACAATGATATCAACTATACGATCCTCGGGTTTATTGTAGAAAAAGTAGCGAAAATGCCGCTACATGACTATATTCAACAAAATATTTTTGATAAGGCCAAGATGAACCATTCTGGCTTTATGACGATTAAAAATCCGGTATCCTATCATTCAGCCGGATATATCAGGTCTGGGAACCAGCTGCTTCCGGCAAAGCCATTAAATGTCTCCTTGTTGTTTGGCTGTGGTGATCTTTACTCCACAGCTATGGATGTATGTTTATTTGATCAAGCTTTAATGGCAGGAAAGTTGATATCCAAGCAAAGTATAAAGAAAATGCTGACACCCGGTCCTAAATCTTCCTATGGATTAGGAGTTTACAATAAAGGGGATCACTTTTACTCAAGGGGTGTCCTTAGCGGGTGGGAATCGGTTCATGCCTGTTATCAGGATCAAACCGTCATTGCCATCTTGCTAAATGTCCGTGATCGAAAGATAGACATTCATAAACTCGCAAACGCCCTTCACCAAATAGCGGCTGGCAGTTCGAATCCGGGCAAATAAAAGGAAATTATGGTAGATTACATATATAAAAATCACTTAGGGGGTACGAAAAATGAATGTACAACAGCAGATTATACAAGATTTACATGTGAAACCGTCGATTGATCCGAAGGAAGAGATTCGCAAGCGGATCGACTTTTTAAAAAATTATTTGCTGAAAACAAAGGCAAAAGGATTTGTACTGGGAATCAGCGGCGGACAAGACTCTACGCTTGCCGGGAGACTGGCACAGCTTGCCGTAGAAGAATTGCGCAAGGAAGGAACGGATGCTTTATTTATAGCAGTCCGCCTACCATATGGCGTGCAGCATGATGAAGAGGACGCAAAACGTTCACTGTCATTTATCCGGGCTGACCGCGAAGTGATTTTTAACATTAAAGCGGCAGTGGATGAGGTGCAAAACGAGTATAATGCCAGTGTCAAGGGGCAAGTCTTGAGTGATTATCAAAAAGGAAATGTAAAGGCGAGAATGAGAATGATTGCCCAGTATGCCATTGGCGGCATGGAAGGGCTCCTTGTGATTGGAACGGATCATGCTGCGGAAGCTGTAACTGGATTTTATACGAAGTATGGGGACGGCGGTGCCGATATTCTTCCATTATCAGGTTTAACGAAGCGTCAAGGAAAAGCATTATTGAAAGAATTGGGAGCAGACGAACGCCTTTATCTAAAGTTACCTACAGCCGACCTTCTCGACCAAAAGCCAGGACAAGCTGATGAAACAGAACTTGGAATTACATACGATGAACTAGATGACTATTTGGAAGGAAAGCCAGTTTCACCAGAAACTGCAGAAAAAATTGAAAAGCGTTACCTGGCTACGGAACATAAACGCCAAATGCCAGTTACAATGTTTGATGATTGGTGGAAATAAGAAAAGCGCGGGGCGCCTTGGTCAGCCTGCCTGCTTCTCCGGATAATCCTTCTTGTAGGCATGCGACGAGCTGAACATAAGCCTCTTCGAAGAAGCTATGGCGCAGGAGCAAGACATGCGACGAGCTGAACATAAACCTCCTCGAATAAGCTATGGCACAGGAGCACATAACGAGGGGCTAGGCCGCTTGCACTAGACAATTTTCGAAGTCAAAATTTATACTTTCTTATCTTTTAAGAAAATGCCCGGTTTCAGGCCGGGCATTTTCTTCTAACGGGTTTTCTTTAAAGGTGCACTACAGTAAATCGCAATTGTCCACTGAAATAAACGGAAAAATTCTGTTTAATTTGGGAAATGCTTATATTTCCCTCAAATTAAAGGAAGTTTTTCCGCTTATATTTTTCAAATTGTTGAATTTTGCCTTATTTACAGGTATTAATCGGAATATCTCCGCTTATATCTGCTTATTAAGCCTCAACATTTACATTAGACGGAATTTCTCCGCTTATTCCTTCGGCGATCAAGTTGTTTAACCGTTTTCTATTTTTTTACATTTTAAAAGAGAACCGAACCTTTTTTACTGTAATTTCTGCAATTTCCGTCGATCAGGAGCTTGCGGCGGCTTTTGCGCCCAGCCTCGTTCGACCAAAATTTTAAATCCTTTCGCACTGTAAAGTAAAATCTCGGCCATATATTTCTCATACTGAAGCACAAGGTCTGTTCTAAGCGACAAGGACAGTGCATGACCAAGTAATGTGATATCAATACTATTTAATGAATGAAAAAGCGTAACAACCAGCCGTTCAGAAAACGGCAAATCGGTCGCATCGGTTACCTCAACATTAAGCGGAATATTTCCTAAAAGTTCCTCCCGTTTCAATAAATCGGTAAATGTCCTAAGCTGCTTTTCTGAAATTTTCTTTCCTTCCTCGATAAATTGATGAATTTCTTTATCCTTTACGACTTGAAGCAAACCCATACACAATATGACAGAGAAATAATTCCGTTCCGTATTAAAAAAGATTTCTGTAATTTCAACCGCATTTAACGGGCGTTTTTTTCCAAATCCGCTTAAGTATGAATCTTTTTCAATATACTCCACTTCTTTCGGATAAGGGATGATTGGCGGCCTGTCATAGATGCCTTTGGAAAGCATTAAAGCCGTTGAGTTCTGATATAACGCAATATTGTTCTGAAGTATCGAAGCAAATAAATCCACTACGTCCTTTCGAGCTACATTAGAGAGTATAAAACTTGTATTGATCATGGACAAGCGGCTCATTGAATATACAAAAGTAACAGCAAACAGATCGTAAAACAATTTTGGTGCATTTAAATTAAGATCATTCTCTGAAAAACCTTCTGGTAAAGGAATTTCTTCATTGTTTAAAATCGTTGCGATTTGTTGAAGATGTCCTGTAGATAAATCGTAGGCACGCTGCAGGTGTGCTGTTGCCTCTTCATCTTCATTATAATGCAAAAAATAAGTAAGCAAGCAAACCGTCATGCTTTCTTGCAAATAGACACCCCATAAACTCCCGATTTCTGAACTGGATAACATAATGTTTCGCTCGGCCATGTTAAGTGCCTCCTAACATACGATAAGAATAGCTTTCCGTTTGCAGAGCCATTTTATTCAAATAAAAAAGCCCAGTTATGGGCTTTTTGTTAATCAGCTCTACTATTGGTCACTTCTAAAACATCGAGAATAAACACAAATACCGGAATTCCGACAATCAGCCCCCAAATCCCAAAAAAGTGCTCGGAAAAGATTAAAACAATGAATGTATAGAATACAGGCAAATTCGTTTTCGAACTCATTAAATTTGGATTCAGGATATATGTTTCGATTCCGTGGACAATGACAATGGCAATCACTACATAAATAACTGTCATAATACCGCCAATACTATAGCCAATTACAACAAGCGGGACTAGTGATATGATCACTCCAGCAACAGGAATGAGCCCCAAAAGGAAAATCATAATTGACAAGCCGCCTAACTGTGGGAAATGAAGAATCCATAAAGAAATCGTGGTTAATATACAGTTTACCAAGGCAATAATTAATTGTGCTTCAATCACCTTGCCAAATGTATCGGCAAATTTTCGGGCAAAAAATTCAATCTCCACATAAATGGATGAGATTTTGCTCGTCCGAAATTTCCTCGTAAAGTCAATCAAACGAGGTTTTTCTAACAGGAAAAACAGACTTAACAAAATCGCTAACAACAGCTGCAAACTAACATTGCTGATATCTTTAAAATACTTTAATAGGAAGGTAAAACCCTGTTCTAAATAATTGGAAATTTGAATTTTTTCAATTTTTTCCACAACATAATTCAACATGACATTATCTTGCTTCGCTGTATAAAAAGCAGTAAGCTGCTTGATTAATGCGGTAATTTCACTGACGATTATTGGCAGATACATGACCAGTGCATAGGAGAGCAGCCCGACAATACAGGCATAAGACACGACTACAATGAGTTTACGATTTAAAGGAATTTTTCTTTCGATAAATTGAACTAAACGATCCATTAAAAATGTAAAAATAAACGTCAGTAAAATCAGATTGATCATGTCCCTCATCAAATATAGAACAATCCCTACCAAAACAAAGATTAAAATTCTTTTGAACCCGGTACTTTGCAAAATTTTATTGATCATAAGCTACTTTCGATCCCCATTATTTATTCAAATGTTATTAGCATAATTATAAAAACACGGTATGCCTTTTAAACTAAAAGCAACCGGAAAAGACCGATTGCTTCCTTAAGTTTATTTATGATATGAAAAATGATAAGCCGGTATTGCCGCATCAAGAGGCGGGCATTGATAGCCCTGTTTTGCTAAATAATCCAGCAGCTGTGGCAAGTGGGCAAGTGTTGTTTTTTGTTCATGCATAAGAATGACAATCGGCCCATTGTGATTCGCCATTTTGGAAAGCTGGTCAATAACATTTGTGACATAACGGCCATCTTTATATTGCCAGTCCTTACTGTCAATATTCCAATCCCACATTAAAAATCCATGCTCATCGACAGCTTTACGATATTCCGGAGTCATATATGGAACACTGCCATACGGTGTTCTGATTAAGAATGTTTGAACACCTGTTACCTGTTGTAATGTCTTTTGATCCTGGGACATTTCGCCGACCACGGAATTGGCGGAAGCATAAAATTTGTGTACATCATGTGTAACACCATGCAGGCCAAGGCCCTCGCCATATTGAGCCATTAATTTGGCAGACTGCGGATATTTCTCAATATTAGGGGCAAGCATAAAAAAAGTTGCCTTAAAATGATACTTTTCTAATAAGTTAATAATATCGCCGGAAAAGGCCTCAGGTCCATCATCAAATGTTAAATAAACGACTTTTCCCCCGTTTGCAGGCTGACCCGCCGGTTGTCCGGGTTGATTTTGCGGCTGCTTTAGTAACATTTGTTGATCATGCTTTGTATCTTTTTTATCTTTTAAGACTGCGTCTTCTTTCTTTTCAGCAGCAAGTGCAACTTTTGGCTGGCCGGCTTTACCGCTAGCTGCTTTCCAGAAATGGTTCGTTACAAAAACAGCTGCAGTCAAACATACAACCACTACGGCAATAATCACCGTACCCTTGGTCCAACCCCGATTCATATTCCCCATCTTTTCATTCCCTCTTTATCTTTTTCTTCTTTCTAATATAGACGATATTCTAGGCAATGTGTTTCTATAAATTTTCAAAAAAACATTTTTCAACAAAGTTTAGTAGAACAAAATCGACTTACTACTAATCTTTCCTTAGTCTATAATAAAAAAATTAGAAGGTAAAGAAAAAAATGAATGAAATTCCAAATTAATGACAGGGAATTGGTGGAGTTAATTTATAGATGTTTTAATATGGTTCATAATGTCCGGAGCTCGGAGAAAAAATCAAATTTCGTTTGATCAAAATGTTTCATTACAGCCGAAGCTAGACAATTAAAACGCTTTATGACTCCTGTAGCAAGAGAATTTTTCTGATGGTTAAATTTCTAAGCAGTTTTATTATTCCCATGAATAACTCTTTTTTATTGATAAATAATAAATATGGCTGTGACCAAGATCAATAAGGAGGAGATGGTAATGATGCAAAATCAGCAAGGGCAGCAAATGCATCCAAATATGCATACAGGTGCAGTACCACAGCAATTAAATCACGGCGGTCACGAAGTATTTGACCTTCATGAAGTACTATCAGGTACGATTGGTACAATGAATCAATATCTTATGTTACGTCAGCATGTAAAAGATCCGGAATTACTGAATATCCTTGATCGCCAATATCAATTTATGCAGAATGAGTATAATACAACCGTGGAGTGTTTTCAATCAGGACAAGATCCTTCCCAGCCAACTCAAAGTTACAAAATGACCCAAGGCAATGATTTTGTCTATGGATTAAAACCTACCCAGCCGAAAAAACCTTGGCAGTCTTTGTCGGAAATTTCCGATGAATTCATTTCCAGCTGTATGCTGGCATCCTGCAAAGCCAGCGCATCCCATAAAACAATGGCTGCGCTTGAAACCACTAATCCGGTTGTACGCCGCGTGCTGGCTGACTCTGTATCAAACTGTATTGAAATGGCTTATGAGCTGTCCATTTATCAAAATAAAAAGCATTACTATCAAGTACCACAGCTATCTCAGCAAGATATGAACCAAATGCTGAATGCTTTTGCACCTGCCCAAGGCACTCCGCAAAACATGAATATGAACACGGGAATGAACCCGAATCCGAATATACAACATTAAAAAGGGTTACCAACCCAAAAGGGGAGCACACGCGTGCCCCCCTTCTTTTTTGGGAATGGATTATATGACTTCTTGATGAACTTTTTTATTTTTAAACATATATAATCCAAACGTTTTCCTTATCGATAAAATAATTCCCATTGAAATCATATTGGAAAACAGCGAGCTCCCTCCATATGTTAAAAAAGGAAGCGATATTCCTTTAACAGGCATTAGGCCGACAACCATCCCGATATTTTGGAAAATCTGCACGGCCATGCTAAAGGCAATACCTGTACATATATAAGCACCAAAGCCTGTCTCAGATTCATGACCTGTTCCAATAATCCTGTAAATTAGCATAAAGAATAAAATAATCACAAATGAAGCTCCGAAAAATCCAGTTTCCTCTGCCACTGTTGAAAAAATAAAATCTGTATATTTTTCAGGAACATAAACATTTCCTTTTAAGATTCCCTTCCCCAAAGTTCCACCGCTACCTACGGCCAAAAGCGACCTTTGAGTTTGATACGCTTCATTGCTATTCCCATCCGGATTTAACCATCCGATGATCCGCTGTTGCTGATGGGGGGAAAGCATTGGGATCAATTGTTTATAAATCACATCTGGCTGATAATAATAGAGATACACCAGCACTCCAATAATAACAAGGGGAATGATAACAAAAATGGCTACCATTCGTTTCTGGATTCCCGATAGATACAGCATACTGACAACCGCAACAAAATAAAGGAAAACCATACCAGTATCCGGCTGAATATATACGATGACCGAAGGAGGCAAAGTAACCAGCATAACCTTACCTATCAGCATCAAATCAGTCTTCATCGTTTTTACGGTATGAATACTGTTATGTTTCGTTATAAACTTTGCTACTAGAATGATTAAAGCAATCTTAAAATATTCCGATGGCTGTATGGACCCAAGCACTGGAATACTAAACCATCTTTTCGCTCCTAAAATGATAGGAGCAATGCTAGTGGGTGAATATTTCAGAACAATAATAGAGATAAAAGAAATAATATAAAGTGGCCATGCCAATCTTTCTAGTTGGTCTAAATCTAATTTAGCAATAAGGAATAAAATAACAAAGCCAATGATATAATTTATCCCCTGTTTTAGAGCAAAATTTTGTGATCCAAACCCGCCTATTTTCTGACTGCTATAAACAAATACTATACTAAAAATACAAAATGCCAATAAAATTAATAGGATAAACCCATCTAATCTATTAAGAAAATTTGATTGCGTTTTAGAATTCACTTTTTCACCACTCTTACTATATAATTTCATGGATAAAAATATTATATGACACTGATCGACAATAAACATTAAATGTTCATTAATTTATTAATAAAATTTTTATTAGATTTTTACATACAGAACGATTCCTTGAATTTTGTTTTTTATATGTTACCATCAAAGTATCCGTAAGATGGGCTGCGGAATGAAGGTGGGATCTATCATGAACATTGAAAGTTTAAAAATGTTTTGTCTGGTTGTTGAGAAAGGAAGCATTAGCGAGGCAGCCCGCCTAAGCTTCGTCTCACAGCCGGCTGTAACAAGACAAATTCGCCAATTAGAAGAACAGTACAAAGCTGTATTATTCGATCGAACGGCCGGCAAATTAACCCCTTCTAAAACAGGAAAAATACTTTATCCTTATGCCAAAGAAATAGTAACATACTTTAAGAGATCCGTCGAGGCGGTGCAGGAAGAAACAGCGAAACTGGAAGTCGTACTCCATGTCGGTGCCAGCTTAACGATTGGGGAATATTTATTGCCTGGTATACTCGGAGATTTCAGCAAACATTATCCTACTTTAAAACTCAACTTATCGATTGGAAATACCCCTCATATTTTATCGATGTTAGAAAATAATGACATCGACATTGCTTTTGTTGAAGGTTCTGTAGAAGAAGGAGAGTTGATTATCAAGAAATTTGCCGATGATGAGTTAATATTAGTCACATCATCCCAGCATCGCTGGAGAGAAAAAGGTCAAATCCAAATTGAGGAACTTCCAGAGGAAAAAATGATTTGGAGAGAGACTGATTCCGGAACACGGCAAATTATTGAAAATGAACTGGAAAAACACGATATTCTCGAAAAAATCAAAAGTACAATGGAACTGGGAAGTTACCAATCGATCAAAAGTGCGGTTGAAGCAGGTTTAGGTGTCAGCATTCTTCCGAAACTAACGGTCACAAAGGAATTAAAATACGGCATTTTGCATGAAATAAAAGTGGCAAATTTTAAAATATCCCGAAACCTATGGATGGTACAAAAAAATTACCGGTTTCAAAAAACCGGTTTGCATCAGTTTATTGATTTTATTAATCATCACTATTGAAAAACCACGAGATCAACTCGTGGTTTTCTAGTTAAAATACATCCGGAAACCAATCACGATTAACAGAATAGAAAGCAGTTGAATAACGACTTTACTTGGTATTTTTCGGGAGATCCATACACCCATTTGTGAGCCTAAAATGACGCCGATGCCTCCCCATAAAATTGCCGGCCAATCTATATTGCCATAAAAAATCTGGGAAATGACGCCTAAAGACGAATAGAGCGTAAGTGAAAAAATAGACGTTGCAGTCGCCAAATGAGTCGGTATTTTAAAAAAGTAAATAAGAATGGGTACAAGCATCCATCCCCCGCCAATTCCCAGATAACTGGATAAGATCCCCATTAGCAAACCAAGTGGAACCAAATAGATGATCCGAATCTGTGAATGTTCACTTGGGGATAATGCTGCAGCAATTTCGCCTCCAGAACTTTCTACCGCTTGAGCCCCTTCCCTGCTAATTTCGGGAGTGCTTTCCTTTTTCCGAAGCGTGATAGGCGAGTTGCTGGCAAACAAGAAAATCCCCAAGACAACCAGTAAAGTGGCAAATACCACAAAAAAGTAACTAGATGAATAGATTCGAAGCAGCCCGACTCCAAGTAAAGAGCCCGGAAGCGCACCAATAGCCAGGATGAGTCCAATCCGGTAATGAATTCGCTTCTGTTTCGCGTAACCGAATACTCCTGATAATGAGTTAATGAAAACAATGACAATACCTGTCCCTGCAGCCATGGCAGGGTTTATATGAAATAAAAGAATGAGAACCGGTACAAAGATAAATCCCCCGCCGGCGCCAACGATCGTACCGTATCCACCGGCGATCAAACCAACGAGAAAAATTAGTATAACAGTGGTAATATCCATTACCTTTCCCCCTCTTTCGATACTTCTAAACTACCAAAAAATAAGGGGATTGTATATTTGAATAATTTTATAGGCAATAAGTATTTGTAATACCTAACTAACCCCATTGGAATTAAGAAAAGCGCAAGCGCCTTGGTCATCCTG
>NZ_BCUZ01000099.1 GCF_001591485.1 Neobacillus fumarioli NBRC 102428
GTCTACGTTAAGGGGGAAAAAATAATGAAAAAAACAACGATTATTACAAGTCTATTAACTGGTGCATTGGCGGTGTCTTTGGTTGGCTGCGGAAACTCTAATCAGTCGACAAGTGCTGCTGGCGGGAAAAATGATCCGATTGTAGTCGGTTCGAAGAATAACACAGAGAATTACATTCAAGGAGAAATGTTTGCAGATATCTTGGAAGCCAATCATGTTCCGGTCGTGCGCAAGCTTAATCTCGGAGGAACAAACGTTACTTTCCAAGCTATTAAAAGCGGTCAAATTGACATGTACCCTGAGTACACGGGCACAGGGTTGGTCGATATCTTAAAGAAACCGTTAGAAAAAGACCAAAAAAAGGTATTGCAAGAGGTAAGTGACGGATTTAAACATTGGAACATTGATTGGTTGCAGCCCGCCCCTCTGAATAGTACATACGGCTTTGCCGTGACGCAGGCAACCGCTAAAAAATATAACTTGAAAACGATTTCGGATTTAGCGAAACACAGCCATGAATTAGTGCTCTCTTTCCCGCAAGAATTTGACGTGCGCCCAGACGCATTGCCAGGATTGCAAAACTACTTCAAGGATAAAGGTGGATTTAAGTTTAAGAACCAATTCCAAATTGACTATAGCTTGCGCTACCAGCCACTATTGCAAGGAAAATCTGATGTGACTGTTTCGGTTGGTTCTGACGGGGATGTGGCTGGAAATCACTTAGTTGTCTTGGAGGATGATATCGGATTTTTCCCTGCTTACAATGTCGCACCGATCATTAATGACAAAAAATTAAAAGAGTATCCTCAAATTAAAGCTCCGCTCGAAAAATTAATGTCCTTGATGACTGATGAGCAAATGCAAAAGCTGGATTGGGAAGTGGATGGACCTGATAAGAAAGAAATCAAAGATGTCGCCAAAGACTTCTTAACTAAAAACGGATTATTGAAATAAAACGAAAACCCGTTAAGTCAATTTACTTTGGAGGTGAGGAAATGGGAATCGTTTTTAAAAATATCGTAAAAAAATACCGGGGAGCCCAGTCCATTGCGGTTAATAATATAAATTTGTCAATTGAGCAAGGGGAATTCATCGTCTTTCTCGGGCACTCCGGGTGCGGAAAAACGACACTCTTGAAGATGGTCAACCGTCTTTATGAACCAACTTCTGGAACCATTGAAATCGACGGGGTAGATATTACCCAGATGAAAGAAGAGAACTTGAGGAGAGGCATTGGGTATGTTATTCAGCAAAATGGCCTGTTTCCCCATATGAGGATTGAAGACAATATTGCTGTTGTACCGAAGTTGCTTGGTTGGGAGAAAGCCAAAATCGACAAACGAATTGATGAACTGTTAGAGTTGGTGCACTTAGTTCCGAAACAGTTCCGTAGACGTTATCCCCGCCAGTTGTCCGGAGGTCAGCAGCAACGGGTCGGGATTGCCCGGGCCATGGCAGCAGACCCTTCAATCCTTTTGATGGATGAGCCGTTTGGAGCCATCGATGCGATTACAAGATCAAGTCTGCAGGATGAACTCATTCGAATCCAAAAGGAACTGAAGAAGACCATTCTCTTCGTCACCCATGACGTGGATGAGGCATTTCGTTTAGCAGACCGAATTGTGGTAATGGCTGAAGGGAAAATCGTACAGGCAGACACTCCTTATCGCCTGCTGACGAACCCGGCCAACGATTTTGTCAAACAGTTACTTGGGAACCGCGATATTTACCGACAGATGAACTTGCTTAAAGTGGCGGATGTTATTGAACTAAAGCCAACAGGGCCCAAGGCCAATCGGGCCTTTGCTGTTCGGATAGATGATCCACTAACCCAATCGTTTACCAAACTGGTGGAATCCGGGGAAACCGAAATTCCCGTTGTGGATGATAGTGAGCATGTTGTTGGATTCATTACACTCAATCACATCACACACCAGCTTCGGATAGCGAAATAGAATGAAGAAATTTTTGACGTTTTAAATCTCATAATCGAAATTAAACAATATTTATTATCTCTTGATCCACTTTTTCAAGCTGCCCGGGATCCCAATCCGCTTGCATTAAGCTCGATGAAGAAGCTTTGAAAAAATATGAAGTGAACTTGTTTCTATGTCGGTAAGGAGGTGTAAGAGAGTATGCGAATTGAGCAGGATGCCTTTGGTACCGTATCGTTACCAGACGAAGTGCTCTATGGCATACAAACCGTCCGCACAGTGAATCACATGTCGTTCTCCGGCCACCTGTTATCCGACTATCCAGCGTATATCCGGGCGATGGCGCAGGTTAAAAAGGCTGCAGCTAAGGCGAATAAGCGGGCAGGTGTTATCTCTGACGAAATTTGTGAGAAGATTCAAGAAGCCTCGCAGCAATTGATTGATGGTAAATGGGTCGAGCAGTTCCCCATCGACGTGTTCCACGGGGGAGGAAGTATCGGGACCAATATGAATGTCAATGAGGTCATTGCTCGATTGGCAGGGGATGATGTTCATCCGACAGAGCATGTGAACGCATCGCAATCGACGGCAGATGCTTGCCACACGGCAATGCGAATTGCCCTTATTTCAATGATGGAGCCGTTTGTTAAGGAATTGGATCAACTTATTAAAACCTTGGAAAACCATAGTTTAGCTTTTGCATCCATTCGCACTATCGCCAGAACATGCTGGCAGGATGGCCTGACTGTACCGATGTCAAGCCTTTTCGAAGCCACGGCATCTGCTTTAAGACGAAGAAGGGAATTTTTGCACCATGCGGTAGAACTCATCCACCACATTAATCTTGGTGGAACCGTAGTCGGTTCTGGAACGGGGGCACCAGAAGCGTATCGTACAGCAATTGTTCCCATGCTAGTGGAAACAACCGGTTATCCATTAAGATGGCGCGAAAATTTGTATGATGCGGCTCAATACCCAGATGATCTGGCTCAACTTTCTTCAGAAATCCATTTGATTTCGCGAATCCTGTTAAAGTTGGCCAAAGATTTAAGGCTATTGGCGTCAGGCCCGGAAGCAGGATTGAATGAACTTAGGCTTCCAGCGGTACAAGCGGGCTCCTCCTTTTTTCCGGGGAAGGTCAACCCTGTGATTGCAGAGACGATGATTCAATGCAGCATGTTAGAGGCTGGAAATCATTACATTATTCAATCTTCGCTGGAGATGGGCGAAGTCCATTTAAACATTTGGGAAGGCATGATGGGGATTCTGCTCATGCAGAACATTTCGATGCTGACAGAAGCGATGTTGACTTTTCATAATCATTGTGTCGCAGGGATTGAAATTAATGAGGTGCGGTGTGAAGAATATGCAGCAAGCTTTATCCCAATGGTCGTGGAGTTAAAAGAGAGGTACGGGTATCAACAAGTTTCAAAATGGGTCAAAGAAATGTCCAAAGAAGAGCTAAAGAAAAAAATGAAGGAGGAGAAACAAGTATGAATGCCATAAGACCAGCCAAATTGAAATGGGCCAAGGAATGGCTTAAATCAACGAAATCCTTATACATCAATGGAGAATGGACATATGGGAACGGCTCCTTGATTGATTCAGTGAATCCGGCAACCGGCCTAGTGATTGGCCAGTTAAAGGGGGCAACACAAGAAGATGTAGACAATGCAGTTGCTGCAGCGCGCAAGGCGTTCGAAGAAGGTCCTTGGAAGGCAATGGCCCGTAGAGAACGGGGCCGGTTAATGTGGAAAATCGCTGCTTTAATCCGGGAACATCAAGATGAATTGGCAACGCTGGAATCACTCGATAATGGGAAGCTTTACACCGAATCGTACAACGATGACGTTTTCGAGGTGGCCGAGTTATTCGAGTACTATGGCGGTTGGGTGGATAAATTTTACGGGGAAGTCAATCCCGTTGAAGGAAATTTCACTAGTTTTACCACGAAAGATCCAATTGGCGTGTGCGGTCAAATCGTTCCTTGGAATTTTCCTATTGTCATGGCGGCATGGAAGATTGCTCCAGCATTGGCGATGGGTAATACAATTGTTTTTAAACCTTCGAGTGCAACATCATTTTCGGTGATTCGTCTGACGGAAATTATCCACGAGTCAGGCTTGCTTCCAGCTGGGGTATTTAACCTTATTCTGGGGGAAGGGCGCATTGGTTCATATATTACTCGCCACATGGGTGTTGACAAGGTCTCCTTTACTGGAAGTACAGGTGTGGGCAAACAATTGGTTCACGATTCCGCCGATTCAAACTTAAAGCCGGTGACCTTGGAGCTAGGGGGGAAGTCACCGAATATCATTTTCGCCGACGCCCCGAACATGGATGCTGCAATCGAACGATCATTCTACGGTTTATTCACGCACAAAGGGGAAAAATGTTCGGCTCCGACGCGTTTATTTGTGGAAAGGCCAATCTATGACGAAGTTGTTGAGAAACTCGCAAACTATGCAAACAGTTATAAATGTGGGGATCCTTTCGATCCAACCGTCCAGCAAGGCCCACAAGTGTCTAAAGCCCATATGGAAAGTATTCTTAACTATATCGAGATTGGGAAGGAAGAGGGGGCACGTGTCGCTGCTGGCGGATATCGAGATACAGAAGGGCCGAATGCGAATGGCTATTTCGTTCGCCCTACGATTCTTGCGGATTGCCATAACAAAATGAGAGTAGCCCAAGAAGAAATTTTCGGCCCTGTTCTGGTAGTGATTCCGTTTGAAAGCGAAGAAGAAGTGGTAAAAATGGCGAATGACTCGATTTACGGACTTGCTGCAGGGCTTTGGACAAATGATGTTTCCCGGGCACACAGGGTGGCCAAAAGACTAGATGCAGGCCAAGTGTTCGTCAATCGATATGGATGCTATGACTATGCCAGTCCGTTCGGCGGGCTGAAACAAAGCGGCTGGGGCAAAGAATATGCCATTCATTCACTTAACTCTTATACCAAAACGAAAGCAATCTGGATTGCACACTAATGACCGGAAGTTGAGGAGGAAAATCCCATGAAAATGAAAGCTGCTGTTATGGCAGAAGTCGGTGCACCACTGCATATTTGTGAAGTGGAGCTAGCTTCCCCAAAAGCAAATGAGGTGCTCGTCAAAATTGAAGCAACAGGGGTTTGCCATAGTGATTTAAATGCCCTGTATGAAGAAACAACACCAATTCCGGCAATTCTTGGGCATGAGGGTGCGGGCATTGTTGTCGAAGTGGGACCAAACGTAAAAACTGTCAAAGTAGGAGATAAAGTCGCGCTAAGCTGGGTGCCTTTCTGTGGAACATGTGAATTTTGTCAGACGGGACAGGTCAATTTGTGTGAATCCGCTTTTAGCCCGATGTTTGCAGGAACTCTCTTAGACGGTACAAGCCGTTTAAGTCAAAATGGTAAAAACATCTATCATAACTCCTTGCTTTCTACCTTTGCGGAATACACTGTTGTACCGGAAATGAGCTGTGTGAAACTACCAAGCGACATGCCTTTTGCACAGGCTTCGCTCATAGGTTGCGGAGTGGCGACCGGTTACGGAGCAGCCGTTCGGGCAGCGAAGGTTACGCCAGGTTCCACGGTGGCTGTATTCGGAATTGGGGGTGTAGGTGTGAATGCGATCCAAGGTGCTCGGATTGCGGGAGCCTCCAAAATCATTGCTTGTGACTTGAAAGAGCAGAATCTGGAAATCGCCAAATCTTTTGGAGCCACCCATACTGTGAATGTGGGGGAAGGCGATCCGGTTGAGGCCCTCAAGTCATTAACGGGAGGCTTTGGTGTTCATTTCGCCATCGATTGTACGGGTAATACGAATGCGGCTTCAACGGCTTGGCAAGCGACTCGAAAAGGCGGTACAACGGTTGTCATAGGAGCATTTAACCCGAAGAAGGAATTAGTGTTGCCAGCTGGCGGATTCCATCGGGTTGGAAAAATCCTAAAGGGCAGCTTTTACGGCGATGTGCACCCGTTCAGTGATTTCCCAATCATTGCACAGCTTTATTTGGACGGCAAGTTTCAGTTGGATGAACTCGTACTCTCACGGATTCAGTTAGAAGAGATTAATAGAGCATTTGCTAGTTTTCACGATGACGGTTGTGTCAATGTAGGGCGGACGGTCATTGAATTTGGAGGCAAATAGATAAGCGGATTTGATCTATCAAACAAGCCCAAATGCTTATTTATGAAGCCAAAGGAAAAGAATTTGAAATTGAGAGGGGAATAAGATCATGGCAATAACGAGAGAAGAAATTATGGGAAACAAGCAGGCGTTAACAAGATTGGAAATTGTGGCAAGCATGAAGAAAATAGTTGGTGAGGAACATGTTATCACCGATGAACAGGTGTTAAAAGAAAGCAGTGTCGACCGCTATAGAAAGTATGAAGAGTACTCCGGCGTTTTCACTCGGCCAATCCCGGCTGCGGTGGTCAAAGCCCAAAATACACAGCAAATTGCTGAAGTGCTTAGATTCTGTAATGAGAATGGCATTAATGTCATTCCCCGCACCGGTAATTCTGCGCTTGAAAGCATGCTTGAATCAACTCGTGAAAATCACATTGTGCTTGATGGCTCAGATATGAAAAAAATTATTAAAATTGATGAGTACAATATGCAAGTCACTTGCGAAGCTGGAGTAGGGTTGGAGTATTTGGAGAACCTGCTTCGTGAAAAAGGCTTTACGACCGGGCATTCACCACAATCAAAACCTATGGCGCAAATGGGCGGGCTTGTAGCGACAAGAAGTATTGGCCAATTTTCAACACTATACGGTGGAATTGAGGATATGGTTGTAGGACTCGAAGCAGTATTTCCTAATGGAGAAATCACCCGGATTAAAAATGTGCCGCGCCGTGCAGCAGGCCCGGATATTCGCCATGTGATTATCGGAAATGAAGGGTCTCTTTGCTACATAACAGAGGTGACTGTGAAAATATTCAAATATATGCCAGAAAATAATAAATATTATGGTTTTACACTTGAAAATATGAAAACTGGCTTTGAAATTTTGCGGGAAGTAATGGTTGCCGGATTTAAACCATCAATCGCCCGTCTTTATGATAAAGCCGATGCAGCAGGTCATTTCTCCCACTTTGCAAAAGATAAATGTGTACTGGTATTTATGGCAGAAGGACCTAAGGAAATTGCAGAAGCTACAGGTAATGGTATCGAAAAAATTGTTGCCAAGTATGCTGAATGCCAACAAGTGGATAGTAGTTTAATAGAACAGTGGTTCTTACAACTAAACTGGGGTCCGAAACAAATTGCAGAAGAACGAGAAGAAATCATTCAAACGCAAAACATGGGCTTTACAACGGAAATCGCAAGTAATTGGGAAACGATTCATGAAATCTATGAAGTATGCTGCAAACGTGTTGCTGAAGAAATTCCTGATATCACTTGGGTAGGAGGGCATTCTTCACATAGTTACATTAACGGTACAAATGTTTACTTTGTTTATTACTACAATATTGTTGATTGTCCGCCTGAAGAAGAGATTAATAAATACCATAATCCAATTAACAAAATTATTGTTGAAGAAGCGATTAAACATGGGGGCACAATGGTACACCATCATGGTGTCGGGAAAGCAAGAGCACCATGGATTAAAGATGAATACGGTTCTTCATTCTACATTCTCAAAACGCTCAAAAACGCTTTTGACCCAAACAATGTAATGAATGCGGGAAATATCATCCCGGTTAAGTTCTTGGAGGATTAAACATACTAGGAGGCTTTACATATGGAAGTTCAAGAATTCGCATTGGACTTTTTCTCACTGAAAGGAAAAAATGCAATTGTTACAGGAGGAAACTCAGGACTTGGCCAGGCATTTTCACTTGCATTGGCAAAGGCTGGCGCGAACCTATTTATTCCAAGTATTGTCGAGGATGACGGAACAACAAAAAGATTGATAGAAGAAGCCGGCTCAAGAATGGAGTTTATCCAAATAGATATTTCTAAAGAAGGAGCACCTAAAAAAATCATTCATACTTGTGTGGAAAGATTAGGCTCCGTGGATATTCTTATTAACTGCGCAGGAATTTGTAATCTTGCAGAAGTGCTTGACTTTGATCGAAAAAAATGGGACCCAATGATCGATATTAACTTGACTGCTGCATTTGAAATGAGCTATGAAGCAGCAAAAGTGATGGTTCCACAACGAAGCGGGAAAATCATTAATATATGTTCTGTGTTTACTTTCCTTGGCGGGCAGTGGTCACCGGCTTATGCCGCAACAAAACATGGGATTGCTGGTTTGACGAAGGCTTATTGTGATGAACTAGGACAATACAACATCCAAGTCAATGGTATCGCACCAGGGTACTTTGCAACCAATATCACGGCAGCCACCAGAAGCAATCCGGAAACAAACAAAAGGGTGCTCGATCACATTCCGGCAAATCGTTGGGGAGACGCAGCAGACTTGATGGGTGCAGCAATATTCCTTTCAAGCCGTGCATCGGATTATGTAAATGGACATATCTTGTCAGTCGATGGAGGCTATTTAGTTAGATAAACAACTTAATGATGTCAGATGAGTAGGGATTCAATCAAGGGTGAATCCCTTCGTTACATAAGAGATACTGGCTAAAACTGGAGGATTATTATGGGTAAAAAATACATTATTGGCATTGATGGCGGATCACAAAGTTCAAAAGTAGTTATTTTTGATTTGGAAGGTACTATCATTTGCGAGGGGAAGAAAAATTTACAGCCACTGAATATGCCTGAACCGGGCATAGTCGAGCATCCAGATGATGATTTGTGGGATTCCATTGTATCTGCCAGTAAAGTTGCAATGGAACAGTTTCCTGGAGATAAAAACGATATTATTGGCATTGGTTTGTGTACCATTCGTTTTTGCCGCGCTTTGTTAAAAGAAGACGGCTCCCTTGCACAGCCTGTCATGAGCTGGATGGATGCACGCGTCTCAAGACCATATGAGCATACGAACCCTTCCGTGAAGTATGTTACCACTTCATCAGGTTATATAACACATCGTTTCACCGGAAACTTTAATGACACAGCTGCGAATTATCAAGGCATGTGGCCTATAGATACCGACACATGGGAATGGAGCAAGGATGAAGAGGTAATCCGGACATATCAAATTCCACGTGAAATGCTATTCCACCTGCAAATGCCAGGAACCATTCTAGGCTATGTCACTGAGAAAGCTGCAAAAGCAACCAGTATTCCTGTCGGGGTTCCAGTTGTAGCAACGGCAAATGATAAAGCAGTTGAAGCACTGGGTGCAGGTTTATTGGCTAAAAATACCGCACTGGTTTCGCTTGGGACCTATATTGCTTCCATGATGCATGGGCTTGAGAATCCAAAAGGAACGCAATATTTCTGGACAAACTTTGCTTCTATGCCAAATAAGTATTTATACGAAAGCAACGGCATTCGAAGAGGGATGTGGACAGTCAGTTGGTTTAAAAATTTACTGGGGGAGGAGTTTGCGGAAAAGGCGGAAAAAGCAGGGCTATCAGCAGAAGAAAGGTTAAATCGTGAAGCGATGGATGTCCCGGCAGGGTGCGAAGGGTTAATGACCGTTTTAGACTGGCTTGCTCCGACAGATAAGCCGTATAAAAAAGGAATGATGATTGGGTTTGATGCCCGTCATTCACGGGCCCATATCTATCGTTCCATATTGGAAGCAATTGCTTTAACAATGAAAAACCATACGGATGCAATGTGTTCCGAATTGAATGTTAAACTGGATAAAATCACCGTTTCCGGTGGCGGTTCGAACAGCGATTTAATGATGCAAATTTTTGCGGATGTTTTCGGCGTTCCGGCAGAAAGGAATATTGTTAACGGATCTGCCAGTCTTGGTTCGGCCATTTGCGTGGCAGTAGCTGTTGGTCCATATGAAAGCTATGAGGCAGCTATTCAAAAAATGGTGCTGGTTCGTGACACATTCCAGCCGGATAAGGCGAATCACATGCTTTATAAAAGAATGAATGAGGAAGTCTACAAGCTAATCACCGAACATACTGATGAGTTAGTAAAAAAATCTTATCCAATTTTTAACTAGATTTTTTTAGATGTGATCTGATCATGAAATTGAAGTTATGGCAGAAAGATATGTCTTTTGATGTACAAACTTTCTTTAAGAGACGTGATTACATAAACTGTAAACTTAAGAAAGGAGTAATTTTTCTTACTCCAATTAA
>NZ_BCUZ01000100.1 GCF_001591485.1 Neobacillus fumarioli NBRC 102428
ACGCTTACGTTTAAGAAAGGTGAATTATTTCAATGATAATGTTAAAATGAGGATAATTTAGGGGGTGTCTCATTATGAGTATAAATCAACCTCATCCTAAGAAAGTATCATATGCTGAATATCTAACATGGCCTGATCAGCCACGTTATGAAATTATTAATGGTATTCCCTATATGCATGCTGCACCGTCGCGACAACATCAACGTATTGTAACCCGATTTACGGGTGAGCTATATACATTTTTTAAAGGGAAATCATGTGAAGTATACACTACTCCGTTTGATGTTAGATTATCTGCTGCAGCAGATGAAGAAGAATATCTGGTAGTCCAGCCAGATATTAGCGTCGTATGCGATAATAGGAAATTAGATGATAAAGGATGCAAAGGTGCTCCGGATCTAATCGTAGAAGTTCTTTCTCCTTCCACTTGGCAGAGAGATCGTATTGAGAAACTGAATCAATATCAAAAACATGGTGTAAGAGAGTATTTATTAATTTATCCAAATGAGAAAGTTGTGGAACAATATATCCTCGGTGAAAACAGTCTGTACGGAACACCTTATATTTATAACGAAGAGAATATATTCCACTCTCATCTTTTCCCGGAATTTGAAATCACACTAAGTACCATTCTTTCCTAATCTATAAGCCCAAAATCAAAAAATAAAAAGCACTTCAACCTGAAGTGCTTTCTTTATTAGTAGTTACTTAATTCACTCTCGGGAGTTTGAATGATCACTGGGTTTTTGTCAGGATCCAGCCAGCGAAGAATGGAAAGGACATTGCTTTCGGCCGTTCCTGTACAGCCAAGTGTGTAACTATTGGAAACATGGAAAAAGATCGCGGAACCTGCTCCCGGAATTCTTTCTGTATTGTAGTTAATCACAAATCCGTAATTATAAGCGGGAATATCCATTTTTTCCGCGCTGCTCCAGCGGCCATGGTTTTCTGATGCCTTTTGCCACGTATTATAAAGTGCGGACTTAGGATCATCTACCCATACATCATCAGATGTGATTTGGCGATAGGGGAGCTTTGTGCCAGGGTTTTGATACCTGCCAAACGCTGTTCCGATCGTATATTTTCCACGCGGCGACATTTCGGCATCTTCACTCATAACCTTGGCAAAGCCGTATTTACCAATATATCCGCTAACATCGAGTTTTTGATACCACTTGTTATCCACTTTTTCAAATGTACGAATTTCTGCTTTATTTGTATTATAACCTGTTGTTGTTACTAGAATGAGCTGATTATTTTTCGAGATGGTGGTAAACTGGTCCGCAATTGTATTGGGAATCCAAACACCGTTTCGGTCAAGATAATACCATCTGTTAAGATACACCCAGCCGGTTTTCATGGAACCATCGCTAGTCAGGTAGTACCATTTCCCACCTGTATAAAGCCAACCGGTTTTCATCGAGCCATCGCTAGTCAGGTAGTACCACTTCCCACCTGCATTTAGCCAACCGGTTTTCATCGAGCCGTTACTAGTCAGGTAGTACCACTTCCCGCCTGTATAAAGCCAACCGGTCTGCATCGAGCCATTTCCATTCAGGTAGTACCAAGCACCGCGGTCATACAGCCACCCAGTCCTCATAGATCCATTACTATTTAGGTAGTACCAAGTGTTGCCATCCTTTACCCATCCTGTTTGCATCGCACCTGTCGAATCGAGGTAATACCATCTCCCATGATCATAAAGCCAGCCAGTGTATTTGCCTCTTTTTGTATAAAAATACCAAGTGCCATTTGAAAGCACCCAACCATATCGAGGAGTTTCATTCTGGTCTGAAGTTGAGATCTTATCAAAGTTCTTTGTTTCATTGAATGCATAGACAGGAACATTCATAAATAACAGTATGACTATTCCTACCAAAACGACAGCTATTTTCTTGTAATCTTTCATTTGTCCTCCCTTTCTTGCTGGTAGTCTATTTATCAGACTATATATTACTTTATTTCCATCAAAAAAGACAATCCATCATCTTGACTATTACGGAAAACCTGGGTGTAAAAAACATTGCTATTTCTTCTTTCGAAGATCAAATAACTGGTGATTAATGGAAACGATATGCAGGTATACATCTTTATACACTTGATAATATTCCTGATAGAGCCGGACGTTTTCTGGTTTTGGCTCATACACTTGATCCGCTTTTATAAACTCCTCTGCACATTCTTTGAGGGAAGTGAACCAGCCCAAGCCAACAGCGGCAACCATTGCAGCTCCCATGCAAGGACCTTGTTCGTTTTGCAATTTAACGATTTTAGCATTAAAGATATCTGCCTGGATTTGCAGCCAAAGATCACTTTTGGCACCGCCTCCGATAGAAATAACCGTCTCAATGCTTTTGCCATAATTCCGAAAAAGTTCCACACTCTCATGAATAGAAAAGACAATTCCTTCTATGACAGCACGAGTAAAGTCTCCCCTTTTATGCGAACTATCCATTCCTGTGAACGTTCCTCTTATTTTGGCATCGGCATATGGTGTCCGTTCACCTGCCGAAAACGGGGTAAAAAGAAGACCGTTTGCCCCAATAGTGGACGATTCAGCTTCTTCTACAAGATCCGAAAAAGTCTGATTCGGTGAAAAGGTATCCTTAAACCAGGTTAAACTATACCCTGCTGCCAGTGTAACCCCCATTGTATAGTAGGAATCCTTTTGACCATGGTTGAAAAGATGAACTTTTCCTCCGTAATTCTTGTTTTTATCATTTTCATAAGTGAGGAAAACGCCAGATGTTCCGATACTGCAAAGTGCTTTACCTTCTGATAAAATCCCGGCCCCAATTGCACCGCAGGCATTGTCTGCCCCGCCGGCAAACCCTTTAACTGCTGGCGGCAGTCCCGTAAGTTCGGCGATCTCTGGTAAAATCGTCCCGATGAAAGCTTCTGTCTCTACTAAAGGCGGACAGATCGAAACAGAAATATCAAAGTTGTGGAGTATTTCGGCACTCCACGATTTGCTGATGACATCTAATAGAAGGGTTCCTGCTGCGTCAGAGTAATCCATATGGATTTTCCCGGTTAAGCGGTAACGGAGATAATCCTTTGGCAGTAGGAACACGCTGGTCTTTTGCAGATTTTCTGGTTCATTTTCTTTTACCCAAAGAAATTTCGGTAAAGTAAAGCCCTCTAGAGCAGGATTTTTCGTAATATCTAGTAATTTGCCGCCCAATTGATGGTCAATTTTCTTACATTGCGAAGTGGTTCTCGTATCATTCCTCAAAATCGCATTCCGGATGACCTGATGTTCGTTATCTAGCAAGACAAGCCCGTGCATTTGTCCGGAAAAACTAAGTCCCTCAATATTATCCGGATTTACCCCTGATTCGTTCACCAATTGTTTTAACGCTTGAATGGTTTGTTCAATCCAATCTTCAGGGTTTTGCTCACTATATCCAGGCTGCGGCTGAATAAGCGGATAATCCTTTGAAACAGAATAATGAACCGTCCCCTTTTGATCAACAAGCAGTACTTTCACAGAACTTGTCCCAAGATCTTCGCCAACAACATATTTCAACTAGATTCCCCCACTTTAAATAGGTTTTTGTGCAATATTACGAAAAACAAACGCTATCCTTCATATGTAAAGCTTAGGATAGCGTTTATATTAATTTAAGCTGTTCTTTTCCAAATTGCTTCTATTTCCTCCAATGTCTTTCCTTTTGTTTCCAGTACAAGCTTCCAAACAAAAATGGCGGATAGAACACTCATCAAACCGTAAAAACCATAGGTTAATGTGCTGCTATACTCCATCATCACGGGATACGTAGAAGAAATGAGGTAGTTTGCAGCCCATTGCGCTGCCACGGCAATCGCGACTGCCCGTCCGCGAAGTTTATTCGGGAAAATCTCGGAAATCAACACCCAGCAAATTGGTCCCCATGACATCATAAACGAAGCAGTATAGATAATAATGAAGATTAGCGTCCCTATTCCAATAGCGTCTGAGTAAGCCATGCCAGCCACACCAAACATTCCGATGGCCATCCCAATGGAACCAATGATTAATAACGGCTTGCGTCCCCACTTATCCACCGAGAGAATGGCAACAACCGTAAAAATAACATTGACTAAGCCCATAACTGTTATCTGTAACATCGAGACGTCTTTTCCTGCTCCCATACTTTCAAAAATCCTCGGCGCATAATACAGAGCCACATTGATGCCGACAAACTGCTGGAATACCGAAAGCAAAATCCCAATCACGATGACCAATTTTCCGTAAGTAAATAGTTTCTCGGAGGATGTATCCACCGTTTGTTTGATCTCCTCCAGAATCGTTTTTGCCGCTTGAGAACCGTTAATTTTGGAAACAATGTCCAGCGCCTTATCATCTTGATTTGTCAAGGATAAGTACCGGGGTGTTCTGGAACTATTATTAACAGGATCCCAAACAAAAGAGCCGGCACACCGTACGAAGCAAACATGTATCTCCAGCCAATATCATTAACCCACTCCTGATTTTCTCCATAGGAGATAGAAAAATTTACAAAGTAGGCAACCAGCATCCCAAGGATAATCATAAACTGGTTAAAGGATACGAGCCGGCCGCGAATGTTTGCTGGCGTCACTTCCCCGATATACATAGGACAAACAGCTGAAGCCAATCCGACGCCAATCCCGCCCACAATCCGATAAATATTAAAGACAATTAACAGGCCAATCGTTGGTTCCCCTTTTTTGAAAAATATAAACTCGGGGTAGGCGGCCCCCAATGACGATATTAAGAAAAGAATCGCCGCAATAATCAAAGAATTCTTCCGGCCAAGCTTTGAGGCAAACAGACCGGAAATACAGCCGCCGATAATACATCCAATTAAAGCACTTGAAATCGTGGCTCCATGGATAAAAGCCCCTAAGTGCAAGCTGTCAATTAAATAAACTTTTAATGACTCCTCCGCCCCTGAGATGACAGCGGTATCATAACCAAACAGCAAGCCACCAATGGTAGCAACCAGTGTAATACCAAAAAGAAAAAGAGAATTTCGTTTTTGCTCCATCTTTCTATTCAAAGACAGAAACCGTTTCCATAGATTCCTGTCTTTATCCTCCTTTTATTATGGATAGAAATGTTTTTATAAAATACTTGAATACTTTTAAGGATCACTGGATTAAAAACACCCTTAAGCCTCTTCGAATAAGCTATGGTGCAGAAGCACATAACGAGGGCCTAGGCGCTCCTCCTAAAAGCTACCGCTTTTAGGCGTGTGATGCTGATGCTGTCGAAGCATTTCTTGTGGAGCTGGACAATTCTCGAAGTCAACATTTATACTTTCAATACTTTTAAACAAGGACCTGCTGTTTAAACTTCTAAAAGGTATTGATTTAATAAAGCTTTCAAGCGTTCCGTTTTACCTGAGAAGTTTTTAATCGTGTTATTGTTAAGGGCATACGCTTCAAGGGTATGGAAGTCCGCACGTCCTTCAACAATTTCAAGCCCGATTCCTTTTGTATAACTGCTGTAGCGCTCAGCGATAACATCCTCAAAAACACGGTCCTCGATTAACTTGTTGGCAACCTTTAACCCTCTTGCAAAGGCATCCATTCCGGCCACATGGGCATACACTATATCATCCAGTTCAAATGAGGTTCTTCTCACTTTGGCATCGAAATTTTAATCCGCCGCGTCCGAGGCCGCCGTTTTGCAGAAATATAAATATACGATGATAACAAATCTCAACTTAGTTTATCGAAAAGACAAACGGAGTGAATATATGTGGTGATTACAGAGCAAATGTTGGTAAAAAAAATCAATCAAAAAATATTGTTAAAGGAGATTGTTGCCAATTCCCCTATCTCCAGGGCCAAGCTTTCCGAAATAACCGGGCTAAATAAATCGACCGTTTCATCTCAGATCAACTCATTAATTGAGAAAAACCTTATTTTTGAAATTGGCCAAGGCCAATCAAGCGGCGGCAGAAAACCTGTTATGCTTGTTTTTAATAAAAATGCAGGCTATTCGATCGGGATCGATATCGGTGTTAATTATACGAACGGGTTATTAACAGATTTAAAGGGAAATATCGTCCTCGATGATTACCGGCTTTTGGAGAACCCTTCTCCCGAAATCGTCAAAGACCTCTTATTTTCCATGATTAAACATTTTATTGAACAAATGCCGGAGTCACCATACGGTTTAATCGGCATTTGTTTAGGGGTACCCGGACTTGTCAATCGCGAGCAGCAAATCATCTTTACCCCAAACTTTGACTGGGATTATGATATGAATTAAAAGGCACAAATTGAGCAGGAATTTCAGGTGCCTGTTTTTGTGGAAAATGAAGCGAATGCCGGCGCCCATGGAGAGAAGGAATTTGGAGTTGCGAAAAATTATGAAAATCTTATTTATGTAAGTGTCAGTACCGGGATTGGGATTGGCATTATCATGAAAAATGAGTTATATCGGGGCGTCAAAGGCCTCGCAGGAGAAATGGGCCATATAACGATTGATTTAAATGGCCTAAAGTGCAGCTGTGGAAATCGGGGGTGTTGGGAATTATATGCCTCTGAAAAGGCCTTGCTCAAATCCTTGCCCCATCATCTGCAAAAAAGCTCCTTACAGTAACTCACTGAACACGCCAATCAAAATAATCCTGAAATTTTGATGGCCTTAGAAAATTTTGGATACTATTTAGGGATTGGCCTGACCAGTATTCTAAATACATTTAACCCGGAAGCCGTCATTATTGGGAACGATGTCATAGAAGCACTGCCAATGGTATTAAATTCCGTCAGAAATTCTATTTCGTTGAGAATCCATCATCAGTTCGCCAACAGTTACGATCTGTTGCTGTCTTCGTTGGGGAAAAACGCAACCACATTAGGAGCCTCCTCCCTTGTAATCGAACACTTCCTGGAAGCGGTTTGTGCTTAAATAAAACTCGCCGACTGGCAAGCCTGTTAAGAGAAGCCAGAGGCCTAAATGATCCTTTCTTCCTAATTAATAAATGCTAAAAGTCATTTGGTTGGGGCCATTTACAAAACCTCTTCTATTCAATATAGTGGAAGGGTGTCCTATTGTTTGAAATTTCATTAAAAGAGGTTGGAAGAATGCTGCAAAAGTTCGGATTTTCCCAATATGAAAGCCAAGTATACGAAGCGCTTGTCTCAAGCAACGAGCCGCTTGATGCTGCCATGATCGTCAAATATTCCGGAGTTCCAAAAGCAAAAGTATACGAAGTCCTTTCCCGCATGATTGAAAAAGGGATGGTTCTCGATTCCGTATCAGAGAAGAAAAAGCTCTACACTGCCCTGCCATTACATCTCGTGATCGACAAATTAACAAAAGAATTTCAAGCAAATATTGATCAATTGAAACAACATTCTTCTAAAAAAATTGTGATGGATGACCGGGTTTGGAGTTTAAAGGTAGATTCCTCCATTCAACTGCAAGGCAAACAACTTTTACAGGAAGCACATCATTCGATTATCATTTCGCTATGGAAAGAAGAACTCCCCGATTATCTGCCATTATTGCTGGACAAAGAGCAAGCAGGGGTAAAAGTGGAAGCACTCGTGGTCGGTGAAATAGAGGAAGAAATCGCATTATCTGCCTTGCATACACTATCACCAAATAAAGAACATCGGGTCTTGGAAAAGAACCGCCTTATCATTATTGATGAGGAAACGATTTTATTTGCCGGTGTGGAAAATAATTCTTGGCAAGCCATGATCACTAAATCAAAGCCATTTGTTAAATTTTTTATTGAATTCTTCTATCACGATGTAGCACTTGCACACATCACCAAAAAGTATGAAGACCAGTTAATGCAGGACGAGGACATCAAACAGCTATTAATGCGGCTGCGTTACTAGAAAAGCAAGAAGCGGCTTGGTCAGCCTGCCTGCTTCTCCGAATAATCCTCCTTGTAGGCATGCGACGAGCTATAAGCTATGGCGCAGGAGCACATAACAAGGGGCTGGGCGTTCCGCCTAAAAGCTATCGCTTTTAGGCGTGCGATGCTGGTGCTGTCGAAGCATTTCTTGTGGAGCTGGACAATTTTCGAAGTCAACTTTCTTATCTTTATACAAAGGTCCAATTCTTTTATTTATTCTCAGAAATATATTTTTTCACTACATGATAGACATAATCCTGACATGATACTGCTGTATTTGGATTGTATTGACCGCCATTTGTTAAATTATTGGATATGATTCGAATGTCCAAGAACGGGATGTGGTATTCATCGGCGATTTGCGCTTGGGCAAATCCTTCCATTTCTTCTGCTGATGTGCCGAATTTATCATGGAACCATTGAATGCGATCCATTTCATTATTCCACACATCGGAAGATCCAATCGTACCTTCTGTCACTTTCCCCTTCTTATATTGATCCTTCACAGCGTCAGCAGCCGCAAGTAAATCTTTATCACCCTTGTAGTATCGGATCTTTGCAGAATCTGGATTGATTTCGCTCCCATCAGCTGCCATTAAGTCCATTGGTCTCCATTGGGTTGGGTGGATACCTTCATTTTTCCCTTTTATTTCTGTTATAAATGAACCCATATTGACTGTCTTTTTGCCTAGAACAATATCAAACACCCGTAAATTTGGATCATGTCCGCCTGCTGTACCTTCATTGATGATGGCTTTAGGATGATAATGTTCAATAGCTACCGCCGTACAAGCTGCAGCATTTTCCATTCCTTTACCTGTTTTAGCAAGGATAACAGGATATTGATCAATTGTTCCTCGGTAAAAAACAAAATCTCCTGACTCTTCTACTTTCACATGTTTGAGTTTCTTTAAAAAACTTTCTACCTCGATCTGCATGGCCCCTTGAATGAGAAGAGGTTTCTCCTCTTTTGCTTGAGCCGTTTTTATAGATGGTGATGAAAAATTGCATCCGGCTAATAGGGTTAATGACATCGCCGTTATGGAGACAAAAGCACCAAATTTCTTTAATTCTCTTTTGCCAAATTTCAGCTGCGCAAGACCTTTTTTGCGAGTATTCATGCTGTGTATCCTCCTGCTGTTTGATGGGCCGATATGTTTAAGCCAGATAAAAACCATCAGAATAATCGACCTTATTTTGATCTGTTTCCGATTACAACTAAGTAAGTCAAAAACAACAAGCAGCCCGATGATGGCAATGATCTATTTCATCGTTGTTCTTCCCCCAAATGATGTGGCCATTTTTATATTTAAAGGTTTACCATCTGTCAGATATTTATTAGGTCCATTTACAGAATCTCTTCTATTCAGAAGAAATTCTTATATTACTAGAAAAAGGCAGGAATTACTCCCTGTCTCTTATTATGGCTTCCAGCGCCATAACGACCATATCATTAAAAGTAGTCTGCCGTTCCTCAGCCGTTGTATCCTCTCCAGTGAAAATATGGTCACTGACGGTCAGAATAGACAATGCCCGCACACCGTATTTCGCTGCCAATGTATACAATGCCGCGGTTTCCATCTCTACTGCCAGCACACCATAATCGCCCAATTTTTGGACAAGATCCATACTGTCACGGTAAAAGACATCCGCCGACAAGACGTTTCCTGCCTTGATATGAATCCCCTGCTGAGTGCCAATAGCATAGGCATTGGTCAACAACTCAAAATCAGCACAAGGAGCGTAATCAACCCCTGGAAAGGTCAAACGGTTTATGTTGGAATCAGTGGAAGCCGTCATCGCAAGAACAACATCCCGTACATGAAGATCCTTTTGGATCGCTCCACATGACCCTACGCGAATTAAATTTTTCACTCCATATTCCCGAATCAACTCATTCACATAAATAGAGATAGATGGAATCCCCATGCCCGTTCCTTGCACAGAAACTTTTTTTCCTTTATAGGTTCCAGTAAACCCTAGCATTCCGCGCACTTCATTATAGCAGGTAACATCCTCTAAAAAGTTTTGCGCAATATATTTGGCACGCAAAGGATCTCCCGGCAACAGAATATTTTCCGCAATTTCTCCTTGTTTCGCATTGATATGAACACTCATTTATGATGACTGCCTCCCTGTTTAAATTTTAGAAATCTCTTTATTCACCATATTTGCCCTAGTAATAGAAAAAATGGCACAAAGTAAAGAAAGAA
>NZ_BCUZ01000101.1 GCF_001591485.1 Neobacillus fumarioli NBRC 102428
GAGATTAAGTTTATTAATAAAAATTACTCTCCTACTTTAAAAGTAAGAGAGCTTTTCCCCTTTTAAGGATGCAGCGAACCATCGGCTGCAACATTAAGAGTCACGTTAACCTTACCACTAGTTACCATCGCACCGGTATTGTCTAAGTAATACAATTTTCCATTGTCCTCGATAACACCTATTGCCATGCTTCCATCCGCTTTTAAGTAATACCATTTATCCTTGTATTTTACCCATCTGCTTGTTAACATGGCCCCGTCATCGCCCAAGTAATACCATAGCCCTTTGGAATCTTTTGCCCAAGCATTTTTAACAAGAACATCGTTATTATAGTAATACCAGGTGTTATTTTGCTTTACCCAACCGTTTTTCCCCCAGGCGCCAATATCGGCTGTAACTAAATTGTCAAAGTCAACATTCACACCAGCAAGTGTTTGATTAACTTGGAACTGATAAATATTTAAAAAGCTACAACGTTGTCCATAGCTCCAGGCGACTGTTTGGAACCAATAGTCAGCCGCATTATTTTCATGGAGATAATTAAGAACCGTGTATGAACCATAAGCCCCCACTTTATAGCCCACCAAATTATTTTTGATCGCTTGGAAATAAGTAAGGATGGACTCAAGATCTCCTGCCTGTGCATCATAGTCAACTGTGAAATAAATGGCGGTTCCTTCCGGCTGGTCAACCGCTTTTGCAAGAGTAACAGCATCTAAAGCATCTGATTCTCCTTGTGCTGCGGAAAAATAGCTTGGTTGGGTAGGATTTGTTTCATAAATACTGAAAATTTGAAGACCTGCCGTTTTGATATTTGCTACTTCACCAAGAGTTAGACCTTTCCATGATGCGTGAGAAAGATATCGACCAACATACTTCACTCCATTATTCGCTAAATCAGTTACTTGATTGGGACTCAAACCAGTACAATCTACAGCATTTACCATAACTGTACACCCCCTTTTTGTTTGCAACAGACTGCTCAATATACGTTGGTTTAGAAACTCAACTTGTCCAAACTTGATCCTGCCCACTCTAATCCCTTCATAGTTTCTTGATCAATTTTAGATAAGCTTTTCAATTGATGCTTCCCTTTTTACGTGCAACTTTAAATAATGCATTTTTTACATGAACATGTAGTGGTTTCCATCGTTTAAGAACATCATCTGATTTATTTTTAAGCCACCTTCTGGCCCATACAAAGGGGATCGTAGCACCATGTAGCCCATATCCATTTTCCCGGTGACACGTAGAACAGGAAACCACTAAATTAGCAATATGGTTTGCATGCAGATCTGCAGAATTATCTGGTAAATCTTTTGCATGTCCATGGAAATCGAGCCATTTTAAATCTTTGTATACCAGGGCTTGGTCAAATTTATGCCATAAAGATTGCTCAGCCCAATGGTGTGTCTCCAATGTATTTCCTTCTGCCTCTGCCTCTTCCTTAGTCTTACCGCACCAAAAGCAAGGATGTTTCTCCACATTGACTAATATATGATGGGCATGTCTATATTCACGATCATCATGCCTTTCTTCTCGGTCAGGATAGATCTCAAGTTCTTTAAAAGATTTGGGAACAATGGTTTCTGGTAGCATTTTTAATGCTTTTAAAATATGATGTACTTATTTCACCTCTTTCTAGCATTCTATTAAGAATAAAAAAAACCGCTTATGCTAAAGCGGATTTTGATTATATTTTTTTACATATAGCCATATAGTGATAATCAAAAAAATAGCTGCACAATCAGCGCGGCCTATAAAATAAATATATTTAATACAATGATTATTCATTTCTTTCAATTTCTGAGCATTTTGTGGGCACTTGTTTTTCCATCCAGTAAGTAATATTTGCCCACAAAATAAAAAAGTCCTGACGCTTAGAGCGCCAAGGCTTTCAAGGATTAATACATCGCCATGTATTGATCGCGTTCCCATTGGTGAACGACTGTGCGGAACATATCCCATTCGATTTCTTTTGCTTCAATGAAATGTTCGAAGATGTGTTCACCCAGTCCGGAAACGATGACTTCATCTGATTTTAAATGATCCAATGCTTGAGCAAGTGTTGCCGGAAGGTCGATAATGCCTTCTTCTAATCTTTCTTCTTTGCTCATTACATAGATGTTACGGTCAACTGGTGCCGGAGGAGTTAATTTGTTTTTCACACCGTCAAGCCCAGCTTTTAAAAGAACCGCCATTGCAAGATATGGGTTTGCTGCCGGGTCAACACTGCGTACTTCAATGCGTGTGCTTAAACCACGGGAAGCTGGAATCCGAATTAATGGAGAACGGTTTCTAGCAGACCACGCCACATAACAAGGTGCTTCGTAACCCGGAACTAATCGTTTATAAGAGTTAACCGTTGGGTTCGTAACTGCTGTAAAGCTTGGAGCGTGCTTTAATACCCCTGCAATAAAATGACGGGCAGTATCACTCAACTGTAAGTCGCCAGTTGGCTCAAAGAATGCATTTTGGCCATTTTTAAATAAAGACAGGTTGCAGTGCATTCCGGATCCATTTACTCCGAATAATGGTTTTGGCATGAATGTCGCATGCAATCCGTGCTTGCGGGCAATGGTTTTGACTACAAGCTTGAACGTTTGGATATTATCACATGCTGTTAAAGCATCAGCATATTTGAAATCTATTTCGTGTTGTCCAGGTGCTACTTCATGGTGGGATGCTTCAATTTCAAAGCCCATTTCTTCAAGTTCCAATACGATATCGCGGCGGCAGTTTTCTCCTAGATCTGTTGGTGCTAAGTCAAAGTAACCGCCTTGGTCATTCAATTCTAATGTTGGTTCGCCTTTTTCATCTAATTTAAACAGGAAAAATTCCGGTTCAGGTCCAAGATTAAAATCTGTAAAACCTAAAGCCTTCATTTCCTCTAATACCCGTTTTAAATTATTACGCGGGTCACCAGAAAATGGGGTTCCATCTGAATTATAAATATCACAAATTAGGCGGGCAACTTTACCTTTTTCCGCTGTCCAAGGGAAAATAACCCAAGTGTTTAAATCAGGATATAAGTACATATCAGACTCTTCAATCCGCACGAAGCCTTCGATAGAAGAACCGTCAAACATCATTTTGTTGTCAAGTGCCTTTTCTAATTGGCTGATCGGAATTTCTACATTTTTGATTGTTCCAAGAATATCCGTGAATTGCAGACGGATAAATTTCACGTTTTCTTCTTTTGCCATCCGTTGAATGTCTTCCCTAGTGTACTTTGCCATTGATCAAAACCCCCATTTTCAAAAATTAATTAATGAAAAAATCGTGATAAATCACCTTGACGCAATGACGAGCGATTCATACGCCCTAAATGCATCAATTCGTTACGGAGAAGCGTTCTAAGCTGCTCATCTGTTAATTCTCGTTTTGCCTTTTCTGTATGTGCCTCTTGAATGTTGGATTGCTGCTCTTTAACCAATAATAGCTGTTTAATTCCAGCCATATTGATCCCTTGGTCGATTAAATCCTTTATCTCTAAGAGCCTATCAATATCATTCAAACTAAAAAGGCGCCTGTTTCCCTCTGTTCTTGCCGGAGAAATTAATTGGTGTTCTTCATAATAACGGATTTGTCTGGCACTTAATTCCGTAAGCTGCATGACAGTTCCAATGGGAAACAGTGGCATGGAACGACGAATTTCCTTTCCACTCACCAAATTTCTCCTCCTTGTGTGATTCATATTGTTATTATATTTTGCGTTAGAAAATATGTCAATTAAATGTTAGGAAATCTTACATGAAATTTTAAAATGTATGTTTTTAAAATTAGAATACTTTAAATAGATAGACAGGACAGCCATCCCGAGCTGTCCTTTATGCTTTCTTATACTAAATTTATTAACCCTTTTTCAATCAACCGATCAACAGCAAGACATACGGCGATTTTCACATGTTCGTATGTTAATCCGCCCTGAACATAGGCAACATATGGCGGCCGGATCGGGCCATCTGCCGTTAATTCAATGCTTGCACCTTGAACAAATGTTCCGGCAGCCATGATTACATCGTCTTCATACCCCGGCATGTAACTTGGATGTGGTGTGACGTAGGAATTAATGGGTGATGCAAATTGAATGGCCTGACAAAAAGCCACCATTTTATCACGATCATCAAATTGAACAGATTGAATTAAGTCTGTTCGTTTAGCAACCCAACTAGGCGAAGAATTCATCCCTAATTTTTCCAGGAGAGCTGCAGTGAAAACAGCACCTTTTAATGCCTGCCCCACGACATGTGGAGCCAAGAAGAAACCTTGATACATTTCTTGGAGACTATAAAGCGATGCACCAGCTTCAGCGCCAATCCCCGGACAAGTCATCCGATAAGAACAGGCTTCCACCCATTGTTTCTTACCGACAATATAGCCGCCCGTTTTGGCGATACCGCCTCCGGGATTTTTAATTAAGGAGCCAGCCATTAAATCTGCTCCCACATGACACGGTTCCACCTCCTCAACAAATTCCCCATAGCAGTTATCAACAAATACTACTACATCCGGCTTCATTTCCTTAACAAATCGAATCATATCGCCGATTTCGGCAATGGTAAAAGACGGTCTTGCGGCATATCCCTTTGAGCGTTGAATCCCGATCATTTTTGTATTCGGCTTGATTTTCGCTGCTACTGTTTCCCAGTCAATTTTGCCTTCTTTCGTCAACGACACACTGTCATAGGAGATGCCAAATTCCTTTAAAGAGCCGACACCATTCCCGCGAATACCCACAATTTCCTCAAGGGTATCGTAAGGCTTACCGGTTATGTACAGCAATTCATCCCCCGGTCTTAAAACACCGAATAAAGCAATCGAAATGGCATGTGTGCCGGAAATGATTTGCGGACGGACAAGTCCTGCCTCTCCTCCAAATACATCGGCATAAACTTCCTCAAGTGTATCCCGGCCGATATCGTCATAACCATAGCCTGTTGATGGAATGAAATGAGCATCACTGACTTTATGCTTTTGAAAGCTCTGCAAAACACGAAATTGATTAATTTCCATCCGTTGTTCTATTTTTTTATGTACTTGAGAAATTTGCTGCTCTACATTCTGAACAAGCTTTTGAAGTTTTTCCCCATTTGGTAATTGTTGAAACATGTTACAATCTCCTACCTACACTTTAAATTCTCGTAGCTGTCCTGTAATTTGATGGTCCGGAAGTGAAAATCCTTTGCATCGGTAGACTTGTTCTCCTTCTAAAAAGACAAGCTCCCGCAATATGGTGTCACTTTTCAATTTAGCGATGAGTTTCCCCTCAGTTGAAGGTAATTGAACCTCATACGGTACCATCATTTCAGTAATGACCTTCTCTAATCTTTCCTTTAACTTTTGCCGATCTTCATGGTCAAAAGCACAGATCAACATAGTTGGCGTATTGGCTGTCGGAACAAATTCAGGATGCTTGATATCCTTCTTATTATAAACGGTTAACTGCGGAATGTCCTTAGTTTCCAAATCAGACAGCAATTTATGAACTGTTATTTCATGCTGAAAGTAATCCGGATTTGACATATCTACCACATGAAGTAGCAAATCTGCTTCTTTAACTTCTTCCAATGTGGAACGGAACGCGGCAATTAAAGTGGTTGGAAGATCTTGAATGAATCCAACCGTATCTGTAATAAGGGCAGTAAATCCGCTTGGTAAAATTAATTTCCTGGTCATCGGATCTAACGTGGCAAATAACTGATTTTCTTCATATGACTCTGCTTCAGACAGACGATTAAACAAAGTCAATTTTCCAGCGTTTGTATACCCGACAATGGCAATCTGAAACGTTTTATTTTTCTTTCTTCTTTCACGGTATCTGTCCCTGTGGTGAACGATAACAGATAACTGATCTTTAATATCATTAATTCTGCGCCGAATATGGCGGCGATCTGTTTCTAGCTTGGTTTCACCTGGCCCTCTTGTGCCAATCCCTGCGCCAAGTCTTGATAATGAGGTTCCCTGCCCGGCTAAGCGGGGTAATATGTATTGAAGCTGCGCAAGTTCAACCTGCAATTTTCCTTCTTTTGATTGGGCTCTTTGTGCAAAAATATCAAGAATCAGCTGTGTCCGGTCAATGATTCTTGCGTCAATTTCCTTCGCAAGATTACGCTTTTGACTTGGCGATAACTCGTCATTAAATATCACAATTTCTGCTTCAAGTTCCTCAACTAGTGCTTTCAGTTCTGCAACTTTCCCTTTTCCAATATAGGTAGCAGGATGAATACGCTCGCGTTTTTGCACAAGTGAAGTCAATACTTTTCCTTGAGCGGTCTCCGTTAATGAAACCAACTCTTCCATTGAATAATGAAAACGCTGATCATCTTCTTCCGGTGTTTGGCAGCCGACTAAAACGGCTTTTTCCCTTGTATCCTTATATTCCAAACGGCATCATTCCCTTCACAAAGGCTCTTGCACCCATCTTATCAAAATACAGCGCAAAACACTAATTTATATAAAATTTTTGTTGTAAGTTTCTTGTAAAATGATAAAATTTTATTGTTTGTAAACTAAGAAATTACTATTTACATATTGAATATGTATGTGGCAAAAATAGATTTTTAAGGAGAATGTATTTGAAATGACATGGGAAGTATTGAGTATGATTGGAACGATTGCTTTTGCGGTCAGTGGAGCTATTGTTGCTATGGAAGAAGAATACGATATCTTGGGTGTCTATATATTGGGAATTGTCACTGCCTTTGGCGGAGGAGCCATTCGGAATTTATTAATCGGAGTGCCAGTTTCAGCTTTATGGGACCAGGGTTTACTGTTTGAAATTGCCCTGCTCGCAATTACGGCAGTATTCTTATTTCCTGCTAATCTTCTGAAACATTGGCAAAAATGGGGGAATCTATTTGATGCTATAGGCTTGTCCGCGTTTGCCATTCAGGGCGCTATTTATGCAGCAAAAATGGACCATCCGCTAAGTGCCGTAATTGTGGCCGCGGTCCTAACCGGAAGCGGCGGCGGTATCATCCGCGACCTTTTAGCTGGCAGGAAACCAATTGTATTGCGTTCAGAAATTTATGCAGTTTGGGCGATCCTTGCAGGAATTATTGTGGGGCTTAAAATTGCAGTGAGTCCTTGGGAACTCTACACTTTATTTATCCTTGTAACGATTTTACGAGTATTGTCCTACACATTTGATTGGAAATTGCCTACCCGGAAATTAAGAGGTTTACAGTAAAATCGACGGAGATCATCCGTCGATTTTTTCGTTTAGTTTATCGAAGAATTTATACCATCGGCTTACATATGGACATATTCTAAATATTATCGGCTAGTTTGGGCCATCTTTTGGCAAATCATTATTGATCCTCCTCAAACACCAAATCATTGCTTCTAATAGTTATCAGTTCATGCCGGTCATAGCTATTTGTCATTAACAACCGCATTGCCTGTGCCCGAATTGATTTTTCTATGATATTACGGACATAGCGACCATTGGAAAAACTGCTCGGGTTCAATACACTTTTAACCCATATCAAATGATCCCTTACCTTTTTTTCTGCCTCATGGCTAAATATATACTCCCTCTCTGCCAGCATTCGGCGGGTGATTTCCATTAATTGATCAATATTATAATCTGGAAAGTCAATCACCAGCGGGAAACGGGAATGCAGACCCGGGTTCAACGTTAAAAAGTAATCCATCTCGCGGGAATAGCCAGCCAAAATCAAGATAAACTCATGCTGCTTATCCTCCATATGCTTTACAAGGGTATCGATGGCCTCTTTGCCAAAATCTTTTTCCCCACCACGTCCTAATGAATAGGCTTCATCAATAAACAGAATTCCCCCCTGCGCCTTCTTGACAAGATCCCGGGTTTTCTGGGCTGTATGACCGATATACTCACCGACAAGGTCTGCCCGTTCCGCCTCTATCAAGTGACCTTTGGAAAGAACGTTCATTTTTTGAAACAGCTTGCCAATAAGTCTGGCGACTGTCGTTTTTCCTGTTCCGGGATTCCCTTTAAACATCATGTGAAGCGCCTGTTTTCTTGCTTTTAATCCCGTTTCTTCCCGTTTCTTATTGACGTAAATCCAAGCGTAAATCTCTTTTATCATTCGTTTCATCTCTTCCATACCAACCAAAGCTTCGAGCTCTTCTTCTATTTCCTTAAGGGCCGAATGCTCAGGGGGGATAACCTTTGGAACAACTTGAAAATCAGGTAACTCTTTCGTTAATGGTTTTCTTTTTTGGGAATTAAGAACAACACTGATTTGACCGTTACTTTTCAATCGAATCGGTTGATCCAAAGCTTTCACCTCACATTCCACAAACAAAATACAAATATACAGGTTCTATGTTGAATAACTTAACAACTCCATGAAACGGAAATGTAAATAGAAAACGCATAAACCTTCATTCTATTTGTATTCAGCAAAAATGACTTTCATTAAAAAAAGATTCTCTATAAAACAAAAAGAGCCTTATGAAAAGGCTCCAAATGGTGCATATTATTGATTTTCCAATTCAAGCTGAACATTTCTCTGCGGTGCAAAGGTTGAAATCGCATGTTTAAATACTAATTGCTGTTTTCCGTCTGATTCAAACAGAACTGTAAAATTATCAAAGCCTTTAATTTGGCCTCTTAATTGAAATCCGTTTAACAGAAATACCGTCACATTGATGTTTTCCTTACGGCATTGGTTCAAAAATTGGTCTTGAATATTAATGGTGGTTTTCATTTGTATATCCTCCTCTTTTATCTCTACTAATATGTATTCGATTTTATTCGAAGCTTTCCTTCAACATAATGTGAAATTTCCTCAATTTTTTTTTCATAGTCATTCACATCTGTTATATTAAACCATTTTACATTCATTTTGTTCCGAAACCAAGTTAATTGCCTCTTGGCATAGCGGCGAGAATTTTGTTTCAAATTTTCTATTGCCTGCGGAAGCGATATTTTACCATCCAGATAATCGTAAATTTCCTTGTAGCCAATTGCCTGGATCGACTGGCAATTACGCAGCCCTTTCTGATAAAGCATAGTTACTTCTTGTAAAAGTCCTTTCTCCATCATAAGGTCGACCCTGGAATTTATACGTTGATAGAGCTTTTCCCGTTCTATAATAAGGCCGACTATGGCCGTTTGATACAACGGATCAGACTGTTGCGTACTTTGGAATTCCTGCATTGTCCGACCGGTCAAATGGAAAATTTCTAATGCACGGATAACTCTTCTAACATTATTTGGGTGGACTACAGCAGCACCTTTAGGGTCTAACTTCTCTAACTCCTTATACAGTGCTTCTGCTCCGATTCTGTCGGCCTTTTCCTCCAGCTGCCGGCGAAATTTTTCATCGCCGGGAACATCTGCGAACTTGTAATCATAAATAACAGATTGAATGTATAGCCCTGTTCCTCCGGCAATGATCGGAAGCTTTCCTCTATCAGCAATCTCCTTTATTTTGGCTCTTACAAGCAGTTGAAATTCGGCAACAGAAAAATTTTCATCCGGGTCTTTTATGTCGATTAAATGATGGGAGATTCCTTCCATTTCGTCGCAGGTAATTTTAGCCGTTCCAATGTCCATTCCTCGATAAATTTGCATGGAATCTCCACTAATTATTTCCCCATTAAACCGTTTGGCCAATTCAATACTTAGTTTTGTTTTCCCTACCGCTGTAGGACCAATGATGACTAATAGTTTCTGTTTATCATCCAAGCTCTTCACACTGCCTTCTACCATTTTCGGTGAAGATGATCTTCACCCATTAATCGTACCATATTTTTGTAAAGCAGTTGAACATCAAATAAGTATATACAAAAAAATTCTTTTCTATGCACATAGATAAATGAAATTATTTTGTCATTTTTTAAACGAAATGAAATATTGCGCGTTCCAATTTACAAAACCATAACGTTTCATTTACAAACAACATTTACCCTCAAATTCTATAATGGATCC
>NZ_BCUZ01000102.1 GCF_001591485.1 Neobacillus fumarioli NBRC 102428
GGGGCTAGGCCGCTTGCGCTGGGCAATTTTCGAAATCAAAATTTATACTTCCTTAATCTTATATAAAAAACCGGTCATTTGACCGGTTTTTTATATAGAAATTCGCTACAAAAGCTGAATAACCTTCGAAATTAAATTTGAAAACAGCTTTTTATATAAAATGAAACGGATCTGTATGAATCTCAGAAGGGAAGATTTCCACTGCAAAGCCGGCATCTTGACACATTTTTTGCAACGTTTTTGTCAATCCTTTTTTCATGACCTTTTCCACATTATGACCGGGGTCGATCATATTCAAGCCTACCATCATCGCATCGTGGGCTGTATGGTAATAAATATCTCCCGTAATGTAAACATCTGCTCCTTTAAATTTAGCATGAGCAAAATATTTATTGCCATCTCCGCCAAGAACTGCGCACCTTTTGACTTTTGTATTTAAGTCACCGATGACCCGGACTCTTTCTACCTCAAGTGCAGTTTTTACTTTTTCAGCAAATTCGTGCAGTGTCATTTCAGGCACTTTTCCGATTCTGCCAAGCCCCAGACTCTCCCCTTTATTTTCCAAAGGATAGACATCATAAGCCACTTCCTCATATGGGTGAGCTTTAATCATGGCCGTAATTACTTTTTTAAGAAGAGGTTCAGGTACGATGGTTTCAATTCGAACCTCCTCTGTTGTTTCTAGTTGGCCCGGTTCCCCAAGAAACGGATTGGTTTCTTCTCCAGGCAAAAATCTTCCCGTTCCATTTGCTGAAAAAGAGCAATGACTATAATTTCCGATAAAACCGGCCCCTACATCCCCGAGGACCTGACGAATTTCATCAGCATGGCTGGCAGGAACAAATACAACCAGTTTTTTTAGGCTGACATGATAAGTTGGAACCAATACTTCGGTTTTTTCTAAGCCAAGAGCTTCTGCCAGCCAATCATTCACTCCGCCCTTTGCCACGTCTAGATTCGTATGAGCTGCATAAACAGCTATATCGTGCTTTAGCAGTTTTTCGATCATCCGGCCTTGAACGGTATCCGTAATAATATTTTTTAACGGTCGAAAAATCGGCGGATGATGAGCAATAATCAGCTGGACATTCTTTTCAATGGCTTCATCAATCACTTGTTCCAGTACATCAAGAGCAATCATCACCCGCTCAATTTTCTTATTTAAGCGCCCGATTTGTAAGCCAACCTTGTCCCCTTCCATTGCTAAAGACTTAGGGGCAAACTGTTCAAATAGCTGAATGATTTCATGTCCGTTAGGAGTCTTCATCAGACAATACCTCCTCTGCCAGCCTGATTTTTGTTAATAATTCCTGCTTTTTCTCGATTGTTTCCTCCGTTTCTGATGCCTGTTCAAGCATATTATAGATCCTGAGCCAATTTTTCTTTTCAGCTGTCCATTTTTTCTTGAAAGCTTCCGGCTGGAAACGGACAAGGTATGGCCCAAACAAGAGATCGGCCTCGAGATTTTGTCCGTACGGTCTCTTTGGATTTCCTCTTTCAGCGACCAGGATTTCATAAATTTTCCCGTCTTCTTCAATAATTTCTTCAGCAACCAACTCCCAGCTGTTTTCCAAAAACCATTTCCGAATAACAATCGCATTTATATTTGGCTGTAAGACAAGCCGCTTCACTGAATGAAGCTTTTCTTTACCTCTTTCCAAAATCTCTGTAATTAAGCTGCCTCCCATTCCGGCAATTGTAATACAATCTACTTCATCCGGATTGATGACATCAAGACCATCTCCAAGCCTTACAGCAATATTGGCAGATAGGCCTTGTGTACTGACGTTTCTCTCTGCCGACTGAAACGGGCCCTTCGCCACTTCCCCGGCAATCGCAAATAGAATATGTCCATTCTTCATTAAAAAACAAGGTAAATAGGCATGATCAGACCCGATATCCGCCATTCTTGCTCCTTTTGGTACATATTTGGCAACCGTTGCCAAACGGGCTGATAATTGATCAGAATTCAAACAAATACACCACTCTCTTAAAAAACAGTTATGTATACTAGTATAAAAAAGGTCCTTTACAGATGCAAAGGACCAAGTTTGTTTTACTTTATTTTCGAAACCCATTCCGCCATTGCATCGGCCTGCTCCGGCTTAACAAGGCCAGGTGGCATTTGTCCTCTTCCTTGCGTAATAATTTGTTTAATTTGATCCTTGCTTAACTTGCTGCCAATGCCTTTTAATGACGGACCAACTACCCCCTGATAGTGATCGCCATGGCAATTAATACATGTACTTTTATAAATTTCTTCCGGATTAGTTGCAGTGTTTTCAGTTTTTGCACCGTTTGAGGCACTATTCCCTTTTGCCATTTGCTTTGAGTCCCCAAGACCTTTAAAAGAAAGGATCAACGTTAAAACGATTCCAAAAACCATGATCAAGACAAAAGGAACGACCGGATTTCGTTTCATCAAATAACCTCCCTTACGTACAGACATCCCTTAACATAAATTACCTGCCTATATTTTACTTTAAAAATGAAGGAAGGAAAAGCCCTAAACATTATTTTTATGATATCTTTGTAATAAAAGGAAAAAGAGGCTAATTTAAAAGTTTAATAGCCCCATTTTACTTTTCTCAAATATATAAATGCTCTTAGCAGCCGATTATTCTTGATATGACCATCCTTTGGACCTCCGAAGTTCCTTCGCCAATTTCCAAAAGTTTGGCATCCCGCATCATTCTTTCGACTTGGAACTCTTTCATATAGCCATACCCTCCATGAATTTGGACTGCCTGACTTGTTACCTCCATACAAATTTCTGAAGCATACAGCTTGCACATTGCGGCTTCTTTTGAAAATGGCCGTCCCTGATCCTTAAGCCAAGCAGCTTTATACACCATATTGCGGGCTAATTCAATTTTTAATGCCATATCTGCCAGCTTAAATTGGATCGCTTGAAAAGACGAAATCGATTTGCCAAACTGTTTTCTTTCTTTGGAATAGGCAAGCGCCTTGTCAAACGCACCTTGAGCAATTCCCACTGCCATAGCGCCAATTCCAATCCGGCCTCCATCAAGCGTGATTAAAAATTGCTTAAAACCTTCTCCTCGCTTGCCTAATAAATTTTCTACAGGAACTCTTACATCCTCTAATACAAGTTCAGTCGTATTGGAGGCATTTAACCCCATCTTTTCGTAACGGTCAAGGACAGAGAAGCCAGGTGAATTAGTCGGAACAATGATCGCACTGATTTCTTTTTTTCCATTTCTTTCACCCGTCACAGCAGTAAGGGCCAAATGTTTGGCAAAACTCGCGTTTGTGATAAAACATTTATTACCGTTGATCACGAATTCGCCGTTTTCTTCAATTGCTGTTGTCTTCGTTCCCCCTGCATCTGAACCAGCATTTGGCTCGGTAAGACCAAATGCTCCCAATGATTCTCCTGTACAAATAGGGGTTAAATAAGTTTGTTTTTGTTTTTCCGTTCCAAACAAATAAAGTGGTGCTCCCCCAAGAGAAATATGGGCTGAATAAGTAATCCCCGTAGAGGCGCAAACCCGGCTTAATTCTTCTACAACAATAGCAAAGCTGATGGTATCAGCTCCCCCTCCGCCATATTCTTCCGGAAATGGAAGTCCCATGATCCCCATTTCTGCTAGTTGTTTGAAAATTTCCAAAGGAAATTGCTTTGTCCGGTCACGTTCAATTGCACCTGGAGCCACTACTTCATCTGCAAAGTCACGAATTGTCTTTTTAATCATTTCTTGTTCTACAGTCAAATCGAAATTCATCGTTCACTCCCCTTAAAACAAACTCTGTATACGCTTTCATTTTTATTATAAGAGAGCGACCTATATTTTCTCAAGATTTATAAATTTTTAAATTTAATTGCTATTTTAAAACAAAAAAAGATTGCCGTTTTTCTTGTTAAATCTTAAAACTTGATTGATTTTTGTTTTTATCACAAAAATAAATTTTCCAGTTTAATAAAAAAGATCAATATGTCCATTTGCAAAATGAGAAACAATTCAGTAAAATAAAACTCAGAAAATGCTTTCAATAAGAAAAGCGCAAGGCGCCCTCCTAGCGGCTTGTGACCCAGAGCCGCTGGCGCCTCCGCCTAAAAGCTATCGCTTTTAGACGTGCGATGCATATGCTGCCGAAGCCTTCCTTGTGGAGCTGGACAATTCTCTAAGTCAAATTTATACTTTCTTTACTTTCAAAAAAAAATAGTTTACCTCTTTCCAGAAGTAAACTATTTCAACTATTTATTCTAAAAAGTCCTTTAAGCGCTTGCTGCGGCTTGGGTGACGTAATTTCCGCAATGCTTTCGCTTCAATTTGCCGAATCCGCTCGCGGGTAACTCCGAAAACCTTACCCACTTCTTCAAGTGTGCGAGTACGGCCGTCATCTAACCCAAAACGAAGGCGAAGCACATTTTCTTCCCGGTCAGTAAGAGTATCTAGGACATCCTCAAGCTGCTCCTTTAATAATTCGTAGGCAGCATGCTCTGATGGTGATGTTGCATCTTGGTCTTCAATGAAATCTCCAAGATGGGAATCATCTTCTTCACCAATTGGTGTTTCAAGCGACACAGGCTCTTGGGCGATTTTTAATATTTCTCGAACTTTATCTGGTGTCAAATCCATATCTTCGGCAATCTCTTCAGGAGTGGGTTCTCGGCCGAGGTCTTGTAGTAATTGGCGCTGTACTCTAATCAATTTATTGATCGTTTCCACCATATGAACAGGAATCCTGATCGTTCTTGCTTGGTCAGCGATCGCACGAGTGATGGCCTGGCGAATCCACCAAGTAGCATAAGTACTGAATTTAAAGCCTTTTCGATAATCAAATTTCTCTACTGCTTTAATAAGGCCCATATTGCCCTCTTGAATTAGGTCAAGAAATAACATGCCACGACCGACATAGCGTTTAGCGATGCTTACGACCAGACGGAGATTTGCTTCCGCAAGACGGCGTTTCGCTTCTTCATCCCCTTGTTCAATCCGGTGGGCTAATTCAATTTCCTCCTCAGCAGACAAAAGGTCGACACGACCAATTTCTTTTAAGTACATCCGTACCGGGTCATTAATCTTTACACCAGGAGGTACACTAAGATCATTTAAATCAAATTCATCATCATCTTCTTTAACAAGATCCTTTAAGCTTGGGTCTACTTCCTCATCGTCGTTTTCACCGACCAGTTCAATACCTTGAGCACCCAGGTAATCGTAGAATTCATCCATCTGTTCAGAGTCTACTTCAAAATTTGCCATTTTCTCAGCAATATCATCATAGGCAAGGACTCCGACTTTTTTGCCCATTTCTGTTAACTGGTCTTTCACTTGTTCTAACGTTAATTCATTCTCGGCCTCTTTTGAACGGGCTGATTTTTCAGCAGCCATATGGGGGTCCCTCCTTCAAGAATCAGAAGCACTTTTCATCTATAACGATTTACGCAATTGATTGATTTCATTTCCAATTAAAGCAGCCTGTTTATAATCTTGCTGGCGCTCTGCTTCTTTCAATTCCACTTCTTTTTCTTTTATTCTTAACAATTTTTGATAATTCAACACCTGTTTGATATAATCATTTAATTCTTGGGAACTTAACTCATCATTGATTGGCATCATTTCGATATTTGCCACTATTCTTCTAAGATGATCATCTTGAATATAGGTTAAAAATGCACTTGAGTCTGCTTCAGAGTGATCTTCATAAAAACTTAACAAATAGGTTAGTATGGCCTGATGTTCATCTTCATTAAATGTTTCGCCTTGTAATAGTTCCTGAACACGATACACAGTATCCCGATTTTTGAGCATATGGGCAATTAATCGGCGCTCGGCAGTGTAATATCTCGGCTTCAGTTCATTCGTTTGCAGAATCAAAGCTGGACTTGAGCTAGTTTTTTTTCCTTTTTCTTTTCTTTTTTCTGCAAAATAAATTTGCTTTTGCTGCTCCCGTAAAGCATCGAGAGAAAGGGAGAATTCACCTGCGAGCTGCCGCAAATAATGATCTCTTTCTACCGCTTTTGACAGCTTGCTTATTTCTCTGATTATTTCTTCGATATATGCAAGCCTATCTCCTTCATTTTGCAGATTTTTTCCTCTGCGAAAATAAAGAAATTTAAATGCCATCCATGTTAAGCTGGCACCAATTACTTCTTTGCGGAACCTTTCCGATCCCAAGCTTTTAATGTATTCATCAGGATCCATCCCATCAGGCATAACGGCCACTTTGACTGTCATACCCGATTCAGTTAACAAGCTGCCGGCACGAAACGCTGCTTCAATTCCTGCATGATCGGAATCATAGCATATGGTTATTGATTCAGCAGTTCTCTTCAATATAGCAATATGTTCTTCAGTAAGAGCCGTACCCATTGTAGCAATGCCGTTCTCTATTCCGGCGCGGTCAGCTGCGATAACATCGGCAAATCCCTCAAATAAAACAGCATTCTGCAGTTTTTTAATATTTGGTTTTGCTAAATGATAGTTGTATAAAATTTTGCTTTTATTAAAGATTGGCGTTTCCGGACTGTTCAAATATTTGGGCTGCTCAGCCCCCAGTGTTCTGCCGGAAAAGGCAATCGTCTTTCCGTTTTGGTCAAAGATCGGAAACATAATTCGATTTCGGAAACGGTCGAAATAAGTTCCGTCTTTTTCACGTTTAATAATCAGGCCTGCTTTCTCCATCCACTCAGGGGAGAATTCCCGCTTTGACAGAAATTTAAACACATAATCCCACGAATTCAACGAATAGCCAATCTGGAATTTATCAATAGATTCCCGGGTAAACCCGCGATCCATTAGATATTCTAAAGCAGGCTGACCTTCATTTGTATTTACCAGTAAGTGATGATAAAATTTCCTTAACAGCTCGTGAGCTTGTAACATCGCTTGGATATCCTCAGGGACTTTCTTCTCTTTTGGCCCTGTCGACATATCCAAATCCAACTCAATATTTGCTTTTGCTGCTAATTTCACAGCAGCTTCCTGAAAAGAAATTCCTTCAAGCTCTATTAAAAATGAAAATACGTTTCCCCCAGCGCCGCAGCCAAAACAATGAAAGATTTGCTTGTCTGGTGAAACGGAGAATGACGGGGTGTTCTCTCCATGGAAAGGACATAGTCCGAAGTAATTTCGTCCCTGTTTCTTCAGTTGAACATAGTCACTGATGACTTCAACAATATCGACAGCCTGACGAATTTGGTTAATTTTTTCTTCGGCAATACGTTCTGCCATGAAAACAACTCCATTTTCATTAACTACTTAATTATTCGGCAGAAATTTGATTGATTCCTGCAAATTTCGACAAAATTCTTGTCAATTCCAATAAAAATCTTTCACGATCTTCCGTTCGGAAAGGTTTCGGTCCTTTTCCATACACTCCTCTCTTCCTGGCTTTTGCATTTAAGAAGCGTATATCAAGGGCTGTTTGGATATCTTTCTCATGAAACATTACTCCTCTAGGAGAAAGCACTTGAACACCTTTTGGCAGTAATGTTGATGCAAGACCAATATCCTGAGTAATCACGACATCTCCCTTTTCCGCATGGTTCATAATATATAAATCTGCAGCTTCTTTCCCAGAATCAACATACTTCCAATTGCCATATGTAAGTTTATGGTGAATATTGTGATGATAGTTGCAGCAAAAAAGAACTTTGACGGAAAATGCAGATGCCATTTCGACAATTTCCTCCTTAACTGGGCACGAATCTGCATCAACAAAAATCGTCGGAATGCCGTTTACATTTGTAATAATTCTACATCACTCCGCATATTCCTTCTTTAGCAGCTAATTTTATCAAGAAAACTTATTTTTACACGAACTCTTATTAAGGCGATGATCTTTCCTGTCGATTGCTCAAGCATACAATCAAACATAAGTAAATGTCGAAAAAAATTTTTAAGAGGTTCCCTTGACATCTCACAATAAATAGTTTATTCGTTCCCTTTAAAGTCTAAACCTCAAAAGATACATTTTTATCACAATTTTTTATTATAGTATATCTATTATCATTTTGCCATAATTTTTTAGGATTTTTTATAATCGTTCTCAAAAAAAACACATAATCGTTTTGATTATGCGCTATTGTCTGTTTTTGTGAAAATAATTTAAAATGATATTTGCTGTTTCTTCCACTGCTTTACTCGTTACATCTATGACTGGGCAGTTGATTTTGTTGACCACTTTATCGAAAAAAGATAATTCCTCTTTGATTCGCTCAATATTAGCATAGCTTGCTTTGTCATTTAACCCTAAAGAAATGAGACGCTCGCGGCGGATGCTATTTAACTTTTCCGGACTAATTTTTAAGCCAAAGCATTTTTCTTTCGGAACTCTGAATAACTCTTCAGGCGGATCCACTTCCGGGACAATCGGAACATTAGCCACCTTAAGCCGTTTGTGGGCTAAGTATTGGGATAAAGGAGTTTTAGATGTCCTTGAAACTCCTATCAGTACAATGTCTGCTTTTAATATCCCCCTTGGGTCACGGCCGTCATCATATTTTACAGCAAATTCAATCGCCTCGACTTTTTTAAAATAATCATCGTCCAATTTGCGGACAAGTCCAGGTTCATTCAACGGTCTTTTACCGCTATACTCCTCAATTTGATCTATGATAGGGCCGATTAAATCAACAGCATGGATCCCATGTTTCTCTGCCTGCTCTTTCATATATGTACGCATTTGGGGTTTGACCAGTGTGTAAGCCAACATTCCTTTGTCTAAAGAAGCAAGGGATACTACTTCGTCTATATGCTCTTTATCCTCAACATATGGAAACCTTTTCAACGCTATTCCTGAGCCATTGAACTGGCTGATAGCGGCTTTTGTTACTAATTCTGCTGTTTCACCAACTGAATCTGATACTACGTAAATAATTGGGACACTCATTTCTGCTCGATCATCTCCTTAGCTGATATTTATTCATCACCTAACGCCACAAAAGCTTTGGCGATATTTGTCTTGGTGATTCTGCCGATTACTTCAAAACCTTTTTCTGTTTGTTTGACCACCGGCAAGGCGTCTATTTGTTTTTCGATTAATTTTTTCGCAATATCTATTAACAGATCATCCCGTTCACACATGGTGATATTTGGCATTCTGGTCATAATGATATGGACGGGAATCGTCGTGAGCTCCTGCTTGCCGAGACTGGCTCTCAGCAAATCCTTTCTTGACAAAACGCCGACTAAAAGCGAATTTTGGTCCACAACAAACAATGTTCCAACATCCTCAAGAAACATGGTACAGATTGCATCATAAACGGAAACATTCTCATTTACTACAACGGGGATGGATTGATAATCTTTTACATAAATTTTTTGCAGGTTTTCTGTTAATAATTGTGTCCCGGATTTACCAGTATAAAAATAGCCGACTCTCGGTCTTGCGTCAAGAAAACCGGCCATCGTCAAAATCGCAAGATCAGGTCTTAATGTGGCTCTTGTTAACTGTAATTGCTCTGCAATTTGCTCTCCTGTAATTGGACCATTGTCCTTCACGATTTGCAATATCTGTTCCTGGCGCTTTGTAAGTTCGATTGTCCTCACCGCCTTTAGGTTGATCTAAATAAGTAAATATAGTGATATTTTATTATAGCTAAAATTTAGCTATTTGAAAAATATTCAGATTGATTCGTTTTTTATAGAATAGCACAAGCCGATGTGGGCCACTTTTAGACATGCTACCAAAGCTTTCGTTGTGAAGATGGAAGTGATGTTTATAAATTCTGATATATACAAAGGGGCTG
>NZ_BCUZ01000103.1 GCF_001591485.1 Neobacillus fumarioli NBRC 102428
ATAGAATTTAAACTATTTATCTATATTTGGCAATGGGATTGTTGAAGACAAAATAAACCCTTTTTTGGGTTTTATTAGTATGGCACGAAAGTTGTTATTTAATATTATATAATTTACATTTCTCATAAAAACTAGTTTTTCCAATGTCAAGCAGTTTGGCGGCTTCTAATTTATTGCCATTCGCAGCCGCCAGTGCATGTTGAATGGCTTGCTTTTCTGCCTGGGCTAAGGTTTCTTTTAATGGTTGAAGAGGAAGTGTGGGTGTTCCTTTATTAGTTTTAAAAGTTGACTGAATCGGATCATCACATTCGTTCTTTTGGTCGCGTAAATATAAGGGCAAATGACCAAGTTGAATCGTTTTTCCGTCAAGGACATTGATACAGCGCTCCAGTACATTTTCCAGCTCTCGTATATTCCCAGGCCATGTGTGCTCCATGAGCCGTTTTAGCACTTCATCCGATAATTCAATTCCTTTTCGGTAAAATCTTTTTTCTAATTTTTTTAAAAGGTTCATCGAAATCAACGGGATATCCTCTTTTCGTTTTCGAAGTGGGGGGATGTCAATCTTTATGACATTTAATCGATAATATAAGTCCTGGCGGAAGTTTCCTCCTTTTACCATCTTTTCTAAATCCCGATGTGTCGCGGCAATGATTCGGACATCCACTGGAATGAATTTATGTCCCCCCACACGCTGCAGTTCTTTTTCCTGTAGAACTCTTAATAGTTTGCTTTGCATGGAGAGCGGCATATCGCCGATTTCGTCAAGAAAAAGGGTACCGCCATTCGCCAATTCAAACTGTCCCATCTTTCCGCCCTTTTTTGCTCCAGTAAATGCTCCCTCTTCATACCCGTAGAGCTCTGATTCCAGTAAATGCTCTGGAATCGAGGCACAATTAATCGCTACAAATGGCGCGGAGCTGCGAAAACTGTTTTCATGAATCGCGTGAGCAAACAATTCCTTTCCGGTGCCAGATTCCCCTATCAGCAAGACGGATGAATTGCTGCCCGAGACTCTCTCTGCTAGTTTTTTGGCAGCAAGGAAGGCAGAACTGGTCCCAATTAAGTCTTGAAAGCTGTATTTGCTTTTCAGGTCCTTTTGAACCTTCGTTTGATAATACGTAAGTTCATCGACAAGTTGCTGAATTTTGCTCTGATACATCCTCCATTCCTCCGGATTCCGAAACATGACTGTTCCCAGAGCTCCTACGACTTCTCCATTCTCAAAAAGTGGAAAACGGTTGGCGATCATTTCACTCCCGTTAATTGGCTGCAAGGCCGCCAGTTCCTTCTTCCCTGTTTTGGCAACAATATGCATTCGTGAGTTTTCAATGACTTCCTGTACCGGGCGTCCGATAGCTTGATTAATCGTCGTTCCTATAAACTCACAATAGGCTTCATTAATGTATAAAATAATGCCGTTTCGATCAACAATGACAATACGTTCAGCCAACAAATTCATAATTTGCTCATGCCAGCTTGAGGGTATATTTTCAAATCCCCTACTCACGATCTTTCCCACCCTTGTCACCTTTGTTACTTCCAGTATAGCAAAAAAGTAAACTTAGTTAGTTTAAACAAAGGCAAGAAAATTCTGGATTTTACTGAGCTGTGTACCCGCCATCGAGAATAACCGCTTGGCCAGTGATTCCTCTCCCTTTATCACTGGCTAAAAAAACAGCATAGTCGGCAATTTCCGATACAGATAACAGTCTTTTTTGCGGGACAAGCGGCAAGAGTACATCTTCAAGTACACGATCCAGGCTGACTTTTCTAGATTTTGCTAGATCAGCTAATTGATTTCTGACAATCGGAGTGTCAACATACCCCGGGCATAAAGCATTTACTGTAATTCCATGCTCGGCTCCTTCTAATGCTGCTACTTTTGTCAAACCAATGACTCCATGCTTGGCACTATTGTAGGCAGCTTTGCCTGCAAAGCCAATCACTCCATTAATGGAAGCCATATTGATAATCCTGCCAAAACCTTGTTTCTTCATAAGGGGGAATACAGTTTTGATCCCAATAAATGGAGCAGTCAGCATCACTTTTATGAGCAATTCAAATTGTTCAGTCGGAAATTCTTCAATTGGCGCAACATATTGCACTCCGGCATTATTAACGAGAATATCAATGGTTCCAAAAGTCTGGTGCGCTACTTCAATGCTATTCTTAAAGGCTTCTTCGTCTGTTACATCACACGGGGCAGCTAATGCTTCAAACCCCTCATTTTTTAATTCCAGCACTGCCTGCTCGCTTTTTTCCACATTCAAGTCTGAAAGAACCACCTTTGCTCCCTCCTGGGCAAAGGTGGTTGCAATTTCTAGTCCAATTCCGCTTGCTGCTCCGGTAATAAATGCAGTTTTTCCTTCTAACGCATGTGTCATGTTCTGTTCCTCCTTGATGATCTAAACAATTCCAAAGAATGTATAAAGGGCGATCACAAAAAATACAGCTAAGGTTTTAATTATCGTTACGACAAATATGTCACGATAAGATTGCTTGTGTGTTAACCCTGTAACAGCAAGTAAAGTAATAACGGCTCCGTTGTGTGGCAGGGTGTCCATGCCGCCGGATGCCATGGCTACAACGCGGTGCATAACTTCAGGAGGAATATGGGCAGCGGCAATTGCCTGATTATATTTTTCTGCCATCGCACCTAAAGCAATTCCCATTCCGCCAGATGCAGAACCCGTTATCCCAGCAAGGGTGCTCGTTGTCACAGCACCATTTACAAGCGGATTATGAAATGCACCGGAAATACCACCGCTTATCTTCGCAAACCCTGGAAGTGCCGCTATAATTCCGCCAAATCCGTACTCCGCGCCTGTATTCATTGTGGCCAATAATGAACCACCAATCGCCGTATTTAGTCCTTCTTTCAAATTCTTGGTTACCTTTTTCCAATCATAAAGAAATGAAGCGAGAATCCCGACGATCAATGCCATAATAATCGCCCAAACAGCGGCAACTGCAGAAACATCGACTGTATACGCTTTCAATCCGATGGAAGCAAAATCGAACCCATGCGGATACCACTTAGGGATATAGGTAACAAATAATTTATTGGTAACCCCTACAAGAATCAGTGGAACAAAGGCAAAAATCTGCTTTCCAACTGATTGTTTTTCCGTTAAATCAACGTCCGGCATATTCGGATCTTCTTTAACATTTGCCAAGCCAGCTGCTGTTTCAGAATAAAATCCAAAATACCCTTCACCGGCTTTGGCCGCACTTCTTCTTCGCATCTCCAGATACAAGAGACCAAGAACAAAAACAAATATCGCTCCGATGATTCCGAGAGTTGGTGCAGCATAAATATTTGTTTTAAAGAAAGCAATGGGAATAACATTTTGTATTTGCGGTGTTCCTGGCAAGGCATCCATTGTGAATGTAAAGGAGCCTAGTGCAATCGTACCCGGAATAAGCCTTTTCGGAATATTTGCCTGTCTAAACATTTGAGCAGCAAACGGATAAATCGCGAAAACAGCTACAAATAAACTGACACCGAAATAGGTTAAAATCGCCCCCAATAACACAATGGTTATGATGGCCCTCTTTGCGCCCAAGAGACGGACAATTGTTCGGGCAATCGATTCGGCAATCCCTGACATCTCTACCATCTTTCCGAAAATAGCCCCCAATAAAAAGACGGCAAAATAGGATTTAATAAAGCCCACCATTTTTTCCATAAACACCCCGGAGAAAAACGGCAGTACGTGGCTTGGGGCAACCAGGACAACAGCCAGGAGTGCACAGATGGGAGCAAATAAAATAACTGAATAGCCGCGGTAAGCAACGAACATTAGCAAACCTAGTGCCAGTAATATCACAAATAAATCCATTTAAATCTCCCTTTTTTTCAAATTCCGATTCTTGTTTAGAATCCTTTGCTACATTTCTGAAATAGCACCTCCTAAAATTTTTCAGTCATTTCAATACTTGCAAGCATTGTGCCAATTTTAAAAAATTTAATATATTAGGAATTAAAACCATTTTGCTGATTCCGGATATATGGAAAATTCCGCATTTTCGGAATATGATTTCAAAATGTTCCGAAAACACGGAATTTTTAAGGTGCCAAATATATTTATAGAGACTCGATTATATATAGCTTTGTAAAGACATTATTATTTGAAAACGGGGATAAAACTCCCTCTTAAATTTACTACGGAAACACAAAAATAAAGGGAACATTACTGTCCCCTCAAAAATTGTTTATAAATACTTCCGATGTACTCCCTTCCCATCATAAGAGAACAACATTGTCCTTTCTTCAATTACGGTCTCCATATGAACCGGACGACCCCAAAGCTGGTAAATGTACGGGAGGACTTTTTCCAGATACTTTACATCGAGTTCCACGCCTTCATACCAATGCTTCAAGTAAAGTTCGCCATTTTTCATGTAGTCGCCGTCGTTTACCGTAATGTATGGGAAGCCGCCGTTGACACGCATGTTAACTAGTTGATCGCGGACATTCTTCCACTCTTTGTCAACGATTTTGTAATCCCTGCCTTGTTTTTGGAACAGATACATATCTTCTCTCATCACCAAATCCTTGGTTAAATAATTCCGTAAGAAGGAAATATCGGACTCAATTTCACGGACTTCGAAGATTTTCTCCCGTCCTGAGCCAGGCTTTACACCCCTCTTCTTCATTTCTTCTGTCGGATTGTTGTACCGTTCTTCAATGTCTTCAAATATTTTGATGCCGAGATAATAAGGGTTGATGCCTGTTTTTGAAGGCTGCACAACACCGGCATTTAACTTGGCAAATTCAATAGCTTCGCCGCTCGTTAAATCCATTTCTCTTATGATGCGCTGGTGCCAATAAGAAGCCCAGCCTTCATTCATGATTTTTGTTTCCAGCTGCGGCCAGAAGTAAAGCATTTCCTCTCGCATCATGGTTAAAATATCTCGCTGCCATTCCTCCAGCTCCCTGCTGTACGTTTCGATAAATAGCAATAAATCTTTTTCAGGTTTCGGTGGAAATTTCTTTTTCTTTGTTGTTTTTCCTTCTGGCTTTTCTTTTTCATCTAAGCCCCAAAGATCATCATAAGGCGTTGCAATATTGTGTTCTTCACTTTCCTCTTCATCATCCATCGACCAGGCCAATTTGGGTCTGATGAGCGAAGGGTCAATATGCTCATCAATGGCCAAAACCGCATCAAGAAATCTTTCAACTTCTCGTTTTCCATGTTGAATTTCATACTGGTGAATACGCTCTGCCGTTGCTGCCATGCTTTCTACCATATCGCGTTTCGTGTTCTGGAAACGGACATTGTTTTTGAAAAAGTCACAATGGGCCAAGACGTGGGCCACAATCAGTTTGTTTTGAATCAGGGAATTGGAATCAAGCAAAAATGCATAACAAGGATTGGAATTGATCACAAGTTCATAAATTTTGCTTAAGCCTAAATCATAATGAAGCTTCATTTTATGGAATTGCTTTCCAAAGCTCCAATGGGAAAACCTTGTTGGCATTCCGTAAGCTCCAAAGGTATAAATAATGTCCGCAGGGCAGATTTCATAACGCATCGGATAAAAATCAAGCCCAAAACCGCTGGCAATCTCGGTTATTTCACTAATGGCATACTCCAGTGCTTTACGATCGTCCTCATTCATCGGCCACTCCCCCTTTTCTCCTTACCACAATGTATGAAGAAAAGGCAGGAATAATGAAACATGATAAGAAATAACAAAATCTATTTAGTCATTTTATAAAGGATTTTCTTTTGGATAACGATTATTTTTATTGACTTACCATTAAAAAGACAGTACTATAAAAGTATCCAATTGATAAAGATTATCATTATCACTATACAACATGACCTAAGGGGGAGAGAATTTTTGGTTAGGAAACTTTTAAATTTAAAGACACTGCTAATTGCTGCTTCGTTAGCCGTTTTGATCGGTGTGATCGTATGGCAAGCAGTTTTTGATCATGGCAATCCTGATCCAACTGCCAAAGGTATATCGCCTGGTGCTGCCATTATCAATACCGCCATACTGGTTTTTCGGGAAGGGTTGGAGGCAGTCCTGGTATTGGCCGCCATTATTTCCGGCTTAGTGAAGAAAAAGCAGGATAATTATTGGAAACCAATCTCAGCTGGTGCTGGTGTTTCCTTTATTGCGACTCTTGCCACTTGGTTTATCGTGGTGGCGATTATTTCTTCTGTTAATGCTTCACAGCTGAACATTCAAGCGTTTACTGGTCTTTTGGCAGTTATTGTTCTTCTCATTATTATGAACTGGTTCTTTCATAAGATTTATTGGACAGGTTGGATCAGCCTACATAATCGGAAGAAGCAAAAATTAACCGGTAATAAAGATGAAAGTTTAAAAACCGGTACATTTTGGTCGCTATTTATTCTTGGTTTAACATCCGTTTATCGGGAAGGGTTCGAGGTTGTTTTGTTCCTGCAAAATTTAAGATTGAAAGTCGGCTCAGATATCATTCTGCAAGGAACATTGATTGGTTTGGCTTTAACCATGATTGTCGGCGTACTTACTTTCTTGGCACAGCGCCGTCTTCCGCATAAGAAAATGCTGGTGTTTACCGGCGCGCTATTAGTGGTTGTCCTTGCTGTCATGGTAGGAGAAACTATACAAGAAATGCAGCAGGCTGGATGGATCAGTACCACTACTTTAAACATCAATATTCCCGATTGGGCTGGTGTATGGTTCTGTATCTTCCCGACAGTAGAAACATTATCTTTCCAAGCTTTAGCAGTGATCTATGTATTAGGTTCTTATTTCGCAGCCCGTTATTTAACAAAGAAAAAAGCAATAAAGCAAAAAATGATACCATCAGAACTTTAATATGAACCTTTCTTATGGGTAAAGGATTGCTATTGTGAAGCAATCCTTTTTTCGTTCTATCTGTCAATTGGTAAATAGATGGATACTTCTGTCCCGACACCCTCTTTACTAGATATTGTAATATCTCCTTTATGGAGCTTGATAATCCTTTTGGCAATATGCAAACCTAAACCGGAACCGCCTGTTTCCCTGCTTCTGGCCTTGTCCACCCGGTAAAATCGTTCAAAAATATTCTCGATTTCTTCCTGCGGAATTCCAATTCCATAATCTTTTACCCGGATAATGATCTGATATTCATTCCTCTCAAGAAACATTTCAATGATGCTGCTACTATACTTAATGGCATTATCCAATAAAATAATGATGACCTGTTTTATTTTTAACTCATCCGCTTTTAGGATGATGGGATCCCGGTATTGCAATAGGATTTCCCGCTTATACGCTTCTTTCATCTGCTTTTGAATATCTTGACATAATGAGATTAGATTGACTTCACTTATTTCTAATGCAGCATCCTTTTCAAGGGAAGCAAGGTCGAGAAAGTGTTCCGTCATTTTCTGAATTCTTGTTGCCTCCGAATGGATGGCCTCAATCGCTTCATTGGCCATTTCTTTATTCTTTAGTCCATGCCGTCTTAACAAATTGGCATAACTTTTGATAATGGTTAACGGGGTCTTCAATTCATGGGAAGCATCTGAGACAAACTGTGACTGTTTTTCCATATTGGCCTGAAGTCTGTCAATCATACGATTAAATGTTTTCGCCATGGTCTCTAGTTCATCTTTCGTCTCAATTTGAATATTGATCTTTTTTAGCACTCCGCTTTGTTCAATATCCTCCATCGTTTTAATCATATTGGAAATGGGCCGCATAATAATACCGGATAACCATCTTCCTCCCAATAAGGATAAAATGACAGCCAAAACGGTGCAGAGGCTGAGGATCCACAGCAATATATCTTTTCTCGACTCCAGCCCTAATAACTCTTCACCAATTTCAAGACTGCCTTTCATTTGTCCTCCCTGCTTGATTGGGGTCCGAATAATGAGAACTTGCTTTTCTTGATGATTGATCGTAACCATCCTATTGTCAGCTTGTTTTTCTTCCGCAAATTTTCCTTTTATTTTTTCTGCTAAGAATTTATCGTTTGTTACTTCGTATGCTGTTTTACCATTCGGAAGTATCATCCGAATATAGGAATGACTGGTTAAATAGTCCTTTAACTCATTTTCGATATGATTCGAAGTATTTCCCCGAATGTCTTTTATAATATCTTCTGCCTGTTGAAACATCATGTTTGCTTCCATTTTAACTGTGGTTTTCATAAATAAGAAAAAAACAACGATATTGATGAACATTAAAATGCAGATGATCCATACAGTTGTTAACAGATTAATTTTGTTTGTAATCTTCATGTTTGCTCCCTGATCGTATACCCAATTCCTCTTACCGTTGTAATTAATTGTGTTGGAAATCCCTCATCAGCTTTTTTTCGTAAGTGCCGGATTGTTACATCAATAACGTTCGTTTCGCCTTCATAATCATACCTCCAGACATTGATTAAAATGTTTTCCCGGGTTACTACTTTATTTTTATTGATCATCAAATAAACAAGTAAATCATATTCCTTAGGCGTGAGAGAGATGGAAACCCCAGACCTGGTTACTTCTCTTGTTTCGGTATTTAACATTAAATCACCAACGGAAAGAATTACGTCATTTTTCTTTTTTCTGGTCGCTCCGCTTTGGCGGAGACAGGCGCGGATTCTGGCTAGTAATTCTTCAATTTCAAACGGTTTTGTCACATAGTCATTCGCCCCTTGATCCAAACCAGCCACTTTATCAAAGGTTGTATTTCGGGCAGTTAAAAGAATTACCGGAGTATCGCTGACTTTACGCAATCTTCGTAATACTTCAATGCCATTTAATTCAGGCAGCATCACATCTAATAAAATTAAATCAATATCTGAATTCAAAGCCGTTTCCAAGCCTGAGCGTCCGTTATGTTCCACCATAACATGATAACCTTCATATTCAAGCTCTACTTTTAACACACGGGCAATTTGCAGCTCATCCTCAACCACTAAAATCGTTGCACTCACCTTTCATCCCTCCCAACAATTTTTAACGGCAGTTCATTATTATTATAAACCAATACGAAACACGGCTTCGAATTTTCGAAGCCGCGCATGCTTGGTGGAATTCTTTTGTCCGGTTTTTTTTAAAAAAGTTTCTCACCATTGCATTTCTTTGTTTATTTAGGTAAGACTATACATCGGTATTTCATTCGGTGTTTGTTCCATTGATTCATTGGCGTGGTCGATGTATCTAAGCAGGTCATAGAGTTTTTTTTCAATGACGGAATAATCTCGTTCAAAATTATAAGCATGCAGGAAATGCTCAATTTTTTTCGACAAAAAATGGTCTTGTGTCCGAACCATTAAAATCAGTAGGTTATCCCATTGTGATCGATGCGTATAATACAACGCCCGGTCATAATCCATTTTATTCATTTATATTCGCCTCCTTTTAGGAGCCTGAGTTTATTTTATGACAAACTGTATAGAACTTTCGCAGAAAATGTTGACACCTTAAGTTTAAGCCTATATCAAGTATTACCTGTATAAAAATGAAGGGTTAGGCTCAAATTTTTTCGTCTGATTCTAAGGTTATTTTTATGTCCCATACTTCCGTCAATCAGGGGGCGAAAGAAAAACCTGTAGTATATCTCTCGTAATCCGGGTTTCATTCGGGGATTGAAAGACATATCCGAGGAGCTTCACACGTGATTTGGGTTTCGGGAGATGAAA
>NZ_BCUZ01000104.1 GCF_001591485.1 Neobacillus fumarioli NBRC 102428
ATCAGATACTCTCAGTAATTTATTTTAACTTTTAATAATTTTCGATAAAATGAGCTTAAGGATTAAGAAAGGAAGTGGCTTATGTTACTTAAAGAACGAACTGAATCAAATGAACTATTGGCTTTACGCTATCTAAACACAAGAATGGAATTATCCCCGAAGGAAAAGTTTCATTATTTGAATCTAGAAAAAGGCTATGAAGGGGAGGTAAAATTTGATCGATTAGCAGCGGAAAGACTGAAAGAGGAAAGATATATTTTAAATGACTTGTTGCTTGAAGTTAACAATTCCTACTTTCAAATCGATTCATTGATTATTTCACAATCTGTCATCCATCTTTGTGATATAAAAAATCTTGAGGGCGATTGTTACCTAGAAGGGGACAAACTTTTTAGCAAATTAACTGGTCGTGAATATCAAAATCCCGTTAATCAGATCAAAAGGAGTGGAACTTTATTCCGCCAACTGCTTCAAAACCTCAAGCTAAATTTCCTTGTTGATGTCTCCGTTATCTTTATCAACCCCGAATTCACCTTGTATCAAGCTCCCATGGATCAACCCTTTATATTACCCACCCAATTAAACCGTTTTTTGGATGATTTAAATAAAACACCTTCTATGTTGCATGAGGGGCATAAGAAAGTGGCTCAAAACCTGTTGTCACTACATCAAAATACAAATCGGCTTACGACATTGCCGAAATATACCTATGATCAATTGTCTAAGGGAATATATTGTAAAAATTGCAAATCCTTTTTAGTTTCTATAAGAAATAATGTCTTTTTGTGCGATCAATGCGGAGAACATGAAAAAATTGAACACGCTATTTTACGGAATGTGAAAGAATTTCAACTGCTGTTTCCCGAAAAAAAAATTACTACGCAACGTATTTATGAATGGTGCAATGTAGATTTAAGTAAAAAGACTTTTTCCAGGGTTTTAAAAAAACACTATACACCAATTGGAAGAACTAGCAGTACTTATTACGTATAAATTTTGCAGTATGCTATCTGAATGAGATTTGCATTCAGATAGCTTTTTTACATTCTTGGTTACCTTTTCTCTCCTAATATATTCAATCATGCCGTTCGAACTAAAATCTCTTATCCCCTTTCCTGTCTAAATAAGCCCAACTAATCTAATTCCAGTGGCAGTTTTAGACAGGCGTCGAGATTCGATAAGCACTGCCGTCTGAACTAACAAGGATTTTCAGACAGGAAGGGCCCTCTTTAGGATTTGGAGGTGCCGAACCTACGGGGACTTAAGACTTGTCTTGGGTTTGAGTTTCCGAACCTTCTGCAGCTTCAGACAGAGGCAGGAATGCCTTATTCTTTGTTGTCTGAACCTACAGTAACTTCGGACTGTACTCGGGTTTTTCTTGAGGTTAAGTGTCCAAACCTTCTTTGTCTTCAGACAGTGGCGGGCATGCCTGACTCTGTGTTGTCCGAACTCACAGTAACTTCGGACTATGCACTGCTATCCTTGGGCTTGAATGTCCAAACCTTCTGCGACTTCAGACAGTGATGGGCATGCCTTTCTCTTTATTGTCCGAACCTACAGTAACTTCGGACTATGCACTGCTATCCTTGGGCTTGAATGTCCGAACTTACGGCAACTTTGGACTGTACTTGGCCATTTTTGGGAGTGAATGTCCAACCAACTGCGACTTCAGACAGTAATGGGCATGCCTTTCTCTTTATTGTCCAAACCTACGGTATCTTCGGACTGTACTCGAGTTTTTCTTGAGGTTAAGTGTCCAAACCTTCTGCGACTTCAGACAGCGGCGGGCATGCCTTTCTCTTTGTTGTCCGAACCCACGGTAACTTCCTACTGTACTTGACTTTTCTTGAGCTTAGCATGTCCGAACCAACGACAACTTCAGACAGATCTTGGGTTTTTTTAAGAGCATGGATTCCCAAGCCAGCAATGACTTTTCTTTTTACGGAACAAGTGCCTTCGGTTTCATGACATATTAAAAAAAGGCCAGCCAAAAATGATCTGACTGACCTTTTCCAACAGACTCCTAACCGATGGAGATCATCCGCTCAATTGCAAGTTTTGCTTTTGCGGCTGTATCGGCTGGAACGGTGATGACATGCTTGTTTTCTTTAAGTGCATCTAATACTTTTTCAAGTGTAATCATTTTCATGAACGGGCAAACAGCATCCGGGTTAGCGGCGACGAAGCGTTTTTCCGGATTTTGTTTTTGCATTTGGTGAATGATCCCTACTTCTGTTGCGACGATGAATTCATCTGCCTCTGATTGTTTTGAATGTTTCAGCATGTGGCCTGTTGATAGAATATGCGTTTTGTCCTTTGGAAGGACGCCTTCAGACATTAAATACATGCTAGATGTGGAGCAGCCGCATTCAGGATGCACAAGCAGTTCGGCTTCCGGATGCTCAGTTAGCACTCCTTCTACCTGATGCGGTTGAATTCCTGCGTGCACATGGCATTCTCCCATCCAGATATGCATATTTTCACGGCCAGTTTCACGCTTCACGAAATTACCAAGGAACATATCCGGCAAGAATAAGATTTCCTTATCTTTTGGAATGGATCGGACGATATCTACGGCATTCGAAGAAGTACAGCAATAATCACTTAATGCCTTGACTTCCGCAGTTGTATTCACATAAGCAACGACAACCGCTTCTGGGTGCTCAGCTTTCCATTCCCTGAGTTGATCCGCCGTGATCGAATCAGCTAATGAGCAGCCTGCTTCAAGGTCTGGAAGAAGGACTGTTTTCTCCTGGTTCAAAATCGCAGCCGTTTCTGCCATAAAATGAACGCCACAGAATACAATAACATCCGCAGAAGTATCCGCAGCAGCGCGAGCAAGTGCCAGAGAATCTCCCAACACGTCGGCAATATCTTGTATTTCCGGAATTTGATAATTGTGAGCGAGCAGGATGGCATTACGCTTTTGCTTCCATTCAAAAATTTCCTCGACTAAACGGCTTTTCATTTCTGTAATGGTCATGTTAACGTTCCTTCCTATTGTTTTTTTTAAAGTTGATAGTATATGCGGCTTATTCATCAATTTTCACTTTGACGCTAATATCAAGGGCCTTGTATGAATGGGTTAAAAAACCAAGAGAAATATACTGTACTCCAGAGTCGCGATAGTCAGCTAGATTGTCTAATTGGATCCCGCCGGATGCTTCTGTGATGATGTGGTCGGGCACAAATTGGATGAGTTCTTTTATTTCATCTGGCGTGCGGTTGTCAAACATAATCACATCTGCCCCCGCTTCTACTGCTTCGATGACCTGTTCTTTTGATTCTGTTTCCACTTCGACTTTGACCATGTGCCCAAGTTTCTCGCGGACGAGTTCGACCGCACGTTTGATAGAGCCGGCAAAAGCGATGTGATTGTCTTTGATCATGACTCCGTCGTAAAGGCCGTAGCGGTGATTATAGCCGCCGCCCGTCCGGACAGCATATTTTTCAAGCATCCGCAGGCCTGGAGTGGTTTTTCTTGTATCGCAAATTCTCGTATAGGAACTATCCAGTGTCTCCACTGCTTTCCGTGTTAACGTCGCGATTCCGCTCATACGCTGAATAAGGTTAAGAACCACCCGTTCGCCCTTTAACAGTGCGGAAATCTCTCCTGAAACAACAGCCAAACGCTGTCCTTTTTCAATTGGGTCGCCATCTTTGACGAACAATTGGATGTCAATTTGCGGATTTAATACGTGAAATCCGGTCTGAATCACTTTCTCTCCACAAAAAATCCCGGCTTCTTTCGCCAAGAAAACGATTTCTCCTTTTGTATCGTCTGGAAAAATCAAATCGGTTGTAACATCTTGTTCGCCGATGTCTTCGATCAAAAATTGCTCAATTAACGAGCGCAGTTTCAATGTGTTCATGTTTTAGTGCCACTTCCTCTTTGCGCTTTTGAATGATGATTTTCTTCCGCCAATTTTCATCCTCATAAGGAAAATCACTTCGATAATGCCCTCCCCGGCTTTCTGTCCGGGATAATGCAGCCTCCGTAATTAGGGAAGCCGTCATATACATGAAAATTTTATTTAGATCCTGAATAGAATAAGCATCAAGGTCTATCAAATCCATCAAATGAAACTGATCGAGCCAATGTTTCTGCTGCTCTAACAGTTCTTTGGAACGGACAATTCCAACCCGCTTCATCATCCAATCTTTCAAAACCTGGATATCCGGGATCTTCGTTTTTTTGGTTTGAAGCGGATAGAGAGATTTAGGTAATCCCCCAATTGTGGATTTTCTAGGATTTGAATTCAGCCATTGGGCGAGCTTTTTCCCTTGATAAAGCCCTTCCAACAAGGAATTGCTCGCTAGGCGGTTGGCGCCGTGAAGGCCCGTGCACGCGGCCTCGCCAATGGCAAACAACCCATCGACCGACGTACGGCCGATTACATCTGTTTTAATGCCTCCCATTAAAAAATGGCTGCCGGGAACAACCGGAATTCTTCCTTCCGCCAAATTGATTCCGTTCTTATGACAATTAGCTGTAATCGAAGGGAACCTTGTTTCAAAATGGTTAATCTGGCGAATATCCAGGTAGACTTCATACCCTTTTTGGATATAGTCAAAAATTGTCTGTGAAACAATGTGCCTTGGGGCGAGGTCTTTTAATGGATGGACACCTTCCATGATCGGAACGCCGTCTTCGGTAACCAAAACCGCCCCTTCTCCTCTCACAGCTTCTGATATTAATCCTTTTGTTTCTCCATCTTTGTATAAAAGTGTCGGATGAAATTGCACAAATTCCATATCGACAATTTCAGCGCCTGCCAAATAGGCCATGGCAATCCCGTCCCCCGTTACCGTAGGGGCATTGGAAGTAAAGGAATAAACTTGGCCGCAGCCGCCCGTGGCCAGTACTACATAATTTCCGTAATAATATCGGATCGTGCCATCTTGGGTTTTTGCTTTTACCCCGATACACCGTTTTTGATCCATCAACAATTCGTAAGCAAACACGTTTTCTTCTATTTTCACATTTTCTGTTAGATTGCTAATCAAGTATTCTATGACATTTTTTCCTGTTTCATCGCCACCTGCGTGCACAATTCTTTTTTCACTATGGGCTCCTTCAAGCCCAAGCAGTATATTTCCATTTGGGTCTTTGTCAAAAACTTCCGCGATATCGCCAATCAATACCGGGGCTTCGTTCAGTATTTCACGAACAGATTCCTCATGATTGTGAAATCTTCCTGCCTCAAGAGTGTCAACAAAATGTTTCGAAGGATCGTCTCGAAACCCAATGGCAGCGGCAATCCCGCCTTGCGCCAAATAAGAATTCGCATTCTTAATCGTTGACTTTGTTAGAATCTTCACATTTTGATCAGGACTCAGTGAAGTGGCCAGCTGTAAAGCGGCAATTCCACTGCCTATAATTAGAACATCAGTCATTTCCATTATGAAAGCCCCCAAAGTTAACAGCTGTCTTGACATATATATTGACATAGATTTAAACTAAAAACAAGATTTTTATAGAAAAATTATTGAAGTTTACGAGCTTAGCTTCATCAGGCTTTCATTTTAGGAGTGTTTTCATGAGTAGGAAAATGAAATCGATAGGGGAAGAAAGAAGATCGCGGATATTGCAGCTATTGAAAGAAACGAAAACTCCCATTACCGGCAGTGAACTGGCTGCCAAAACAAACGTCTCAAGACAGGCAATTGTCGGGGACATTACCCTGTTAAAAGCAAGAAATGAACCCATAATCGCGACTAGACAAGGCTATATGTATTTGAAGCAGGCAGAGACGGTTCCCTTTTTTGAAAAAAAGATTGCCTGCCGCCATTTACCTGACCATATAGAAAAGGAATTTAATTTAATCGTAGATCATGGCGTAACCATCAAAGACCTTCAGATCCAACATCCTATATTCGGGACAATCACTGCCTCCATCATGGTTTCCAACCGCATGGAAGTAAGACAATTCATGGAAAAACTCTCTGACACAAAGAACTCTTTTTTCCCTGAATCAACAATCGAAACCCATCTGCTCACTCTGGCATCTGCAAGTAACACTGCTTTAAACGAAGTGGAAATGCAATTACATAAGGAGGGTTTCCTAAATACAGATATAAGTTATTTCCGAAGTGACTAGCTTTCGACGCTCCTGGTGCTATTTTTCCCATATATTTAGGAGGGTGTCTTCATCCTCCCTTTTTTATTTAACCTCTATAAAATTTACTCGTATCGTTTCATAATGGGTTGTATAATTGTGTTATAATATCCAAGTTTTGCACATATCTCAATAGATAGGAGTGTATTCATTTGCCAAATTATATTTGTACTACCTGTGGTGTTCAATATCCTCAAAGCCCGAAAGCTCCAACAGCATGTCTGATTTGCAACGAAGAGAGACAATATGTAAATCCGTCAGGACAATCATGGACGACATTAGAAGAGATGCAACAAAGTAACTCGTTTCAAAATGAAATTCTTCAGGAAGAGGAACATTTATATAGCATTCGAACAAAGCCTGGGTTTGGCATTGGTCAAACAGCTTATCTCGTACAAAATCAAGGATGTAATATCTTATGGGACTGTATTACCTATTTAGATGAGCAGACGATTGAGAAAATCAATCGTTTAGGTGGGATTTAAGCAATTGCTCTTTCTCATCCTCATTATTATTCTACACAAATTGAATGGGCTGAGACATTTAATGCCCCGATCTATATTCATGAGGATGATCAGGAGTGGGTAATGAGACCGAGTGAAAAAATTACATTTTGGTCAGGCGAATCCCTTGAACTAACAAATGGTATAACCTTATACCGACTAGGCGGTCATTTTAAAGGGGGAGCTGTCCTACATTGGAAAAATGGAGACCATCATAAAGGCGTTTTACTGACTGGTGATATCATTCAAGTCGTTGCCGACCGTCAATGGGTAAGCTTTATGTACAGTTACCCAAATTTGATCCCACTACCTGCAAGCAAAGTAAGAGAGATGGCCAATAAAGTGAAAGATGTATCGTTTAACTGGATCTATAATGCATTTCACCGAATCGTCATGCAAAATGCAGATCAAGTTGTCCAGAAATCAGCAGACCGATATATAAAAGCACTAGAAGGGACATGGTTTCATACATGAGATAAAAGCATTCGGTCAAAGCTTCAGGAGAGTATCGGAGAAAAATGGTCTTTGTTGCGGCAATATCTCCTACGTTAAGATTTATGCAGAATTTGATGCTGCGAGACTCGTTATCTAGAAGAATATGTTGTTATAACATGATTTCAATGATAAACCCATTGATAAACAAAGGTTTTCTATGTACGAGTTAAGATAACAGCTTTAAACATACGCTAAGCAAAATAACAGTAAGCTCAATAGATTTTTTTTTTGCCTCTTGCCACTTCTTACAATAAATGTTATGATTAATAAGAATTATTTTTGTTCGGTGTAAAGGATTTTTAACTTTTCGTCTTGATGATCACTGAGAGCAAGGATAGTATCACATTGTGTGTGTTTACACACTAGGAGGCAATACAAATGGAAAAAGGCAAAGTAAAATGGTTTAATGGCGAAAAAGGCTTCGGATTCATCGAACGTGAAGGTGGAGACGATGTATTCGTTCATTTCTCAGCGATTCATGGCGAAGGTTACAAAACCTTAGAAGAAGGCGAAGCAGTGACTTTTGATGTTGAGCAGGGTCAACGTGGACCTCAAGCTTCAAACGTACGTAAAGCTGTTTAATTTACAAAACAGGGAAGGCAGGCTCTTTTATGGGAGTCTGCTTTTCTTTCTTATGAACAAAGAACTCCCAAGCGCTTAGCAAGATATTCTTTTTAGGCGTAGGCGGTATGACGAACCTATTTACTCGGTTCTCCATAAAATCGTACTTGAAGAATGGTCGAGTCATTGTCCTCTGATGAATACAGTGGAACAAATTCTAATATTTTCTTCGTCCTTTAGGTCTTTCCCCATCCTAACGACGATAAAAAAACTTTCCAGCATTTCTCTTTAATTAATCCATCAACGATCTTCCCGAGTCAATATTTTGTTCCAATCAAATATATCCCTGTTGGCAATAAAATCAGATGATCGATTTGCCGTGTCTTTAAGCCGTCTTGGGAAGGGGTAGGAATAAACACATTAGGCATAATTGACATTTCAGACGGCGATAGCACCCTTCCCTTTACCAGATCTCTTTTTAAGCCTTCTAAAACATGTTGGGTAAGAATTTCGCCGGCATCCTTGCATAGGATTGCAAAACCCTACCATTATGGGTATTGCTGGAATCAGCAAGGATCTATGGCGTATTCTATGGTGTTGCCCTAAGTATAGTTGGTATGTAAGGCCGTATTTTACGTGAAGCCGATAATACGGTCGGTCGGAGCTGTGGGACGATTGGTATGGCTCTACTACCATTTCCACTGGCTTATCATTTTTTAACCAAAGAATACCAAAGGAAGTTAGGATATGAAGACTATTTGAATCATTTGCTGGGATTGGGCATAAGTTTGATCAAGCTTTGCCGCGTCCCTGATCTGAAGAGGGGAATAAAATTCTTCTATGAAATAGAAACGATCGAAGCATTTGCAGGTACCAGCGCCGAGTATTTTGGATATTCGAGGAATGTTTGGGGGGTAAGGGTTCCTTTTGCTGGTGATACTCCTTATCGATCTAAAATTTAGGCAATGCATCCATGGCGTCTGCTAGATCGTTGTACGAATCCCTTAACAATTTTCTAATTTTTAGTTGACAATCCGCTAATAACACAGGATAATATTCTATATAATTGATAATGATAATCATTATTAATTATAAAATGAAAAGGAAAGATTTTAAGTGATTCAATTTCTAAAAACGAATCGTTTGGCATCTTACATATTAACAGTATTGCGTCTGTATATTGGATGGCAGTGGCTGCAAGCCGGATGGGGAAAAATTTCAGGAGGATTTGACGCAAGTGGATTCCTTGCAGGTGCAATTAAGCAGGCAACCGGAGAACATCCAGCTGTTCAACCCTGGTGGGCCGATTTTCTAAGTGGATTTGTCATCCACAATGTAGGATTATTTAATGTTTTAGTACCGTGGGGAGAATTTCTTGTAGGGGTCGGACTTATTTTAGGTACTTTTACTACTTTCGCAGCTTTAATAGGAGCAGTTATGAATTTTTCTTACATGTTCTCAGGAACTACTAGCATAAATCCACAAATGGTTCTCATTGAGATCTTTGTCCTAATTGCAGGCCTTAATGCTGCAAAAATTGGATTAGACCGCTGGGTTATTCCATTTCTAAAAAAACAAATTACTCTGGAAAAATTGAAATCTACCTTAAAAAATACAGCATAATGAAAATTGAAAAAATACTGGTTGGGGCTTATGAGTTATCAATTCTCTTGTTCTTATCGCTATTGGACTATACAAAACTTTGTTCCTTTATTTTGTTATCCTAATCACATGGTATTTAATATCATATACAGCATGACTATTTTTTCTATAACCGTCCATACTCTCACCTCCTACTAAGTATGC
>NZ_BCUZ01000105.1 GCF_001591485.1 Neobacillus fumarioli NBRC 102428
GATTTTTAAAAAGGGGGTTTGCAAAATGAAAAGCTCACCAAAAACGGTGAGCTTTAAATGAAACTCCTGACATTGTTATTCCGGTTAAACTTATAAATGGCGATCATAAAGAACACAAGGGCGAAAGCGAGGATCGTTGCTAGATTTAATGACAGGCTTGAAAGCGTGTGTCCTTTCTGCAGCTCGGCGATTGTGTCGAGCAGCCATCTTTGCGGTAAGAATTCGGCAATTTTTTGGACTGTTTTTGGCATGATTTCGACAGGCCAGAAGCAGCCTGCCAAAAGACAGGTTGGCGTCGCAATAAGAGTTTGCAAGGCATTTGCGGATGCCGAGCTGTTTGCAAAAGCAGTAATGGCCAATGATAAACCGACTGCAACAAGGGCGAAGAACATCAACACACCCGTCATTTCCCAGAACGGAACCCCCGAGGAGATGCCAAACACTTTCGTCATAACTGTCAGCGTGACAAGGATTTGAATCGTCATAATAATCATGTTGACAATGACATTAGAAAGTACATATATTTTGCCATCGATTGGTGCTGTCATTAACCGGAAATAGGTGCGGTTCTCTTTTTCTTTTAAGATCAATTCAGAAAGTCCGCACGCAGAATACAACATGATCATTATCAGAAAGCCAATGGTATGAATCGTCATATCATTGTTTTTGGAAGTATCTTTTAACGTATGAGCGGAAACTTTGAATGTTGAATTTTGATAGTTCTGATAAAGAGTTTGAAATACATTTGTATTTCCTTCCGCTACAATGCTTAAAGATGATAGATTGCTGATATAGTTATTTAGGGAAGCCTTTAGGAAACCCGTAACTTGATCTCCTTTGATCGATACGATTTGAATGTCCGGTTTTTCACCGTTCATGATGGCCTTTGAAAACCCTGGTTTGATGATAATCGCACAGTCCAAGGAGCCGGAAGCGATTTGTTTGTTAACATTGGATTCCGTCACATTCTTTCCCTTTACGTTTTTTAATCCATCGATAAAATGGACGGTACCTTTTGAGAGTGTACTTTGATCAAGATCAACGATACCGGCATTCAGATAAACGGGACCCGTATTGCCGTATGCCATAAAGGCAATCAAGATCCCCAGCAGCGGTACAAGTACGTAGGAGAAAATTTTTCGTTTATCTGAAAAGATCGAACGTAATGAATTGGCCACCAGCCATTTGATTTCTTTCATCCTAGAGACCCTCCCGTTTTCTAAATGCTGTAATCGCAGCGATTAGGAAGACAAGTGCAATTCCTACATTTAATGCAGCTGTCTGAAGAGCAGCGGTTAAATCATTGTTATAAATCATTTTGGTTAGCGCTTCTCTTGCCCAGTTGATCGGTGATAAATCGATGATCAGCTTTAGGAAGCCTTGTGCATTGCCTATCTTGAAATAAGCACCGCCGAAAAAGGAAGCAAGCTGCAGGATGATCATAATAATCGTTCTCGTACCTTGATCTGATTTGATCATATAGCTAATTCCGAGTCCGAAACTGACGGCAAGGAATACTTCTGTGAACAGAATTAGGATGACCATTCCGGGATTTGAACCCCAATTGGCGCCGAATGCAAACTGGCTAAAAGCCATCACGATCAAGATACAAACAAAGTTAATGGCGATACTGCCAAGAATTTTCCCAAGGAAAATTTCCATTTTACGAATAGGAGCCACAGCAAGCCGTATAGCCGTGTTCCGGATTCTTTCGCTTCTAATTAGAAAACTGGCAGAAATAGCACTGTACATGGCAATCATTGTCGTCATAGCCATCGCGTAATAGTCCATCGAACCGGGTGCACGGTCGGCTTGCAGGGAGGTTTCTTTTACGTAGCTGCCCCCTGAGCTTGCCATAACGGTTTGGACCTTGTTAGGTTTTTCCTTTGCGATGTTGCTGATCAAATTATAACGATCCGTAAAAGCAGTCAGCATCCCTTCCACTATACTAGATTTCATACTTTCACGTTCGCTCCCGTAAAATTGAATCCCTTGATCCGTTATTTCCACATAGGCATCATATTCGTCTTGTTTGACCGCACGTTTTCCGTCAATACTTGCCGATGTGTTTGAAAAATACATGTTCTCCCGTTTCACGTCTTTTATAAAAGTATGGAAAGCAGAAGAGATGTGGCTGTCATTTTTTTCGGTATATAAAACATGGATCTTATCAATTTTAATCGTATTGTCAAAGACATTGGACAGAGCGGTTCCAAGGATGAGCATTAATACAATTGGAAATGCGAGCATAAAGAGAAGCGTCCGGTGATCACGAATTGTGCGTTTGAATTCCATAATGGCAATATTGAAAATATTCACAAGTTTTCCCCCTAATCCCTTAAGTTTCTTCCTGTCAAGGTGAGAAAGACCGTTTCGAGATTTGGTGCCTGTTCCTGCAGTGAACGGATTTCTAACCCATGGTTTATAAAGAATTGTATAATCTGATTCAAGTTATTGATCTCGGCCTGGGAGATGATTTTTATGATGTTTTCTTCAATCGTAACAGTATTTACCCCTTTGATTTCCTTTAAGGACTTTTCGTCTATATGTTCGCATGTTTTTACTTCTACCCAAATTTCCTTTGTATCGGTGATGATGGCTGTTAACTGCTCTTTTGTTCCTTCAGCAATGACCTTGCCGTGGTCGACGATCGCAATGCGCGTACAGAGTTCCTCTACTTCTTCCATATAATGGCTCGTGTAAATGATCGTGCAACCCATTTCATTTAGTTTGCGAACAGAGTTCAAAATATAGTTCCGTGACTGCGGGTCAATGCCGACAGTCGGTTCATCCATGATAATCAGCTTGGGACGGTGGGCGATGGCACAGGCGATATTTAATCTTCGTTTCATCCCCCCTGAGAAATTCTTCGGATAGCTCTTTTGTTTATCTGACAGACCGACAAATTCCAGCGCTTCTTCAGCCCTTACTCTTAGTTCTGTACCGCGAAGCCCGTAAAGTCCGGCAAAAAATCTGACATTCTCATAGGCGGTCATGTCCTCATAAATGGCAAGATCCTGCGGAACAATTCCGATATTCATTTTGGCAAACTTGCTATGTGTAGCAATGTTCTTGCCTAAAATATAAATTTCTCCACCATTGTTCTTTAAAAGCCCGGAGATCATATTAATCGTCGTACTTTTACCGGCGCCATTCGATCCAAGTAATCCGAAAATTTCTCCTTCCTGAATGGTTAAGGACATATGATCAACTGCAATAAAGTCGCCGAATTTCTTGGTTAAATTCTTAATTTCCAAAACGTTCATTCTCTCACCCCATATTTGTTTTTGTTTCTATGTTGTTATTATAAGGAAAAAGGATGAACGAAATAAGTGCAATCGTTCATCCTTTTCATATGAGAAACTTCATGATTTTGTTGTGATTTATTCAGTGATTGGGAGGAGGGTAGTGACCGAGAAGCCGTTTGATCCATCAACAATGATTGTTCCTTTGACGGAAGCGGTCCGTTCTTCCATGCCTATGATGCCAAGCCCTTTCACCATTTTGCCAGAGCTGATGCCCTTGCCGTTATCCTTGACCTGGGCACGGATCAGCTTATTGAGGACTTGAATCTTGATCGAAATTTCCGTGGCACCTGAATATTTTAATGAATTTGTCAGCGCTTCGGTTATGTTCTCATAAATAATTTTCCATTGGATAGGGGTAATTACATCGATATTTCCTTTGTAAACGAAAGGCACTCGCAACTGGTGTTGAATGGAAAACTCTTCAATCATTAGTTTGAGACGCTGCAGGCCGATCTGTTCCGTCGGCGGCTTCATATTTTTTAATGTAATCCGAATATCCTCGATTCCATCTTTTAAAATATGGGTAGCATTCTGCAATAGCTCAGCCGCTTTTTCCTGATTTAGGGCCATCAAGGTTTTGGCTGCTTCCATTTGAATCAGCGCTCCTGTCATGGAGTGACCGATGCTGTCATGAATTTGCTGGGAGATGCGGTTGCGTTCTTCCAACCGGGAAGTATATTCCGATTGCCTTATATACTCTTTATTTTCATTTAGATTCTTTGTGAGCTTCTGCAAATCGATCCGCATTTTATCATACTTATGTTCATACTGGATGAATTTTTCAGTGTAAAGGCTTGTCATGAGATAAATCAAAAAGCAGAATAGGGTGGACAATAGGTAATCTGCCTGATGTCCTGGGATGAGAAACATAGGCAGCAAACTGACCGGTAATACAAACCACTTTTTCACGAACCAAAACGATTCCAATTCAAAGAAATTCATTGGAAACAGCATAAGAAATAATGGATTTAATTTCCAAAAACAAATGAAAATGAACAGCAACGTCACCATTTGTATGGCTCTTTTCCATTTTTCTATCAGGACAAGATACATGGCAAAATTCAAGCTAATATAAAGTAGAACCGCAAAGATGATCCAACCAAGATGGCTTGTTTCGGATTGGACAAAGGAAATGCCAAGAAACAAGATAATCGAAAGTTTACTGAAAATGATCCATATTTCCATTTTTGCTTCCTCTTAGACCACCGATCCAGTTAGATAGTAGATCGCAATTTGTGTTCGGTGCTCCAGACCTGTTTTGTTTAAAATTGAGGTAATATAGTTAGCAACTGTACCTTCTGAGATAAACAGCTCTTTTGAAATGGCTTTATTGGAAAATCCCTTTGCAATGAGGGCCATGATGTCCATTTCTCTTTCCGTGAACAAACTCGTATCGACCTTGGTTTTATGTGTAGTATGGGTCATATTTGCTTTAATCTTCTCTAGCACAACGTCCTGCATAACCGTATTGCCGAAATACACACTTTTCAACGCATCACGAATTCGTTCCGGATCGGTGTTTTTTAAAAGATAGCCTTTTGCACCGTTTTTTATAGCATCCAATATGTATTCATCATCATCAAATGTCGTGAGAATAACCGGTTTGGTTTTGGTTGTTTCCGTCAAGAGTTTTGTCGCTTCCACCCCATTCATATTGGGCATCCTGACATCAATGAGGGCAATATCCACTTCATGGGACCTGCAATAATCAACTGCTTCCTTGCCATCACTCACCGTCTCTAGCACCTCAAATTCTCCATATGTCGTCAGAATAATTTTCATACCCTCTCGAATAAACGAATTATCATCTGCAATCAGAAGTTTAATCCTCATTTTGTAGCAGCCACTTCCTTTATCGGAATCAGATACTTCAAACATAACAGAAAGCTGGGATTTTGAGGAGTATTTTTTCAGCCTAATGAAAAAAGGTGTAAAATTACACCTTGTTGCCAAATTAAAAGGATTTATCAGCAGACCGAAGTTTATTTTGGTAAATGGTTTACTTCATAGGCAACTCGTATGCCGGATTCAATGGCCCCTTGCATCCACCCATGGGTAAGGGTGGTATGTTCTCCTGCAAAGTAAACTCTTCCTTCCGGTGTTGGAATATAAGGAAACAGTTCATGTTCCTGACCCGGTTTGAATGCCACAACCCCCCCGGTTGAATAGGGATTATTCACCCAGCTGAAAGAAGTCCCTGAAACAAACTCAGCATACACTTCATCCCCGAAAAACTTGGCTAAATCCTTTAAGGCAAATTGAACACGTTCTTGGTCCGATAGTCCGTTCCATGTCATCGCTTCATCTGCCCATGTATAACTTGCCACAACTACAGCAGGCCCTTTTGTGCCAATTCCTTGACTAGGGAAATAGGTAAAACGAATGGGCAGATCGGTGGTGAATTTACCGCCATATTGGCCGTATTTTTCCCAAAATCTGCTTTTAAATTCAATTCCAATTTTCGTTGCGGCCATATAATTGATTTCACGAATCGCTCTGCGTTTATAGTAAGAAAAAGAATGGTACGGTTCAACTTCTACAAATCGCAACACAGAAAAGGGGATGGTGATAATGGCGAGATCGCTAGTGTAAGTGGAAGTCTGATAGGTGTGCGGATCGGTGGCATAGATGGTGACACTGTTAGGTTGCTGGACAATTTTCGTGATTTTTTGATTATACCGAATGTTCTCTTGTAATTGCGGAAGAAATGCTTTCGGCAGCAAGTCCATTCCACCAGAGATTTCATAAAATCGTTTCGTTTCGAAACTTGCCGTCTCCCGTAATACTTCAAGAAATGACATTCCCATGAAGGCTTCATAATCAAGGAGAACAGCGATCATATCGATGGCACCCGAAGAAAGAGACTTTCCATTATGGTAAAATTCTAAGAAGGCTTTTAACGAGTAATGTTTAAACTCTGCTTCGATCAGGGGCATATTTCTTTTTGGATCTTGGTTAATAAAATCAATGATCGGCTGTATCGCTAAATTGATCAGTTGTTCAGCGGTTTTCCCCCGTTCATGCGGATAAACAGGAAAGTTTAGAACTTCCGGATGCTGTTCATAGATGTTAAGACGGGTTTTGACACCATTCACATAAAGAAGATCTGTTGGAGTCTGGTTGATAAAGAAATTTAAGGGGAGCCGGAATTTTTTAATATATTCTAGCGTTAATAAGTGTTTATCAGGTATACGCATCGGTCCTGCATTTAAATAAAGGCCGTCCTGAAAAGGAGAACGAATCGTATAAATACGTCCTCCGACGATGTTGTTCGCTTCCAAAATGGTAATATCATGCCCAGCTTCCTTTAAGAGTGATGCTGACACAAGCCCGGAAATTCCTGCGCCAACAATCGTAATTTTCTTCGGAACCTGGGACTTTCCAATCCCGTTTTTGATCATGCCAATAAGTTGTTGAGTCGATAAATGGTTAAATTTATTTTCAGGCATCCCATCGCCCCTATTGAACCAAATTTATACCATTGTATTCACTTGGGGAGATGCCTATGTATGAAAGAGTTGGAATCGTTTTACATACTTTGCTGCTTTATTGGAGATATTGAGGGAAGGGAATGTTTATAGCACAAGTATGGCTTTAAGCCCCAGACGGGATTTAGCTGTTGATTATGTAAGGCTCTCTGCAGAAATCACAACGTATGCGGAAGACGGAGCAAAAATCATGATGAAAAATGGTTGGCTAGAACAGCCTCCAATGGCTGCTGACAGAGATGAATTAGTGAAAGAAAAGTAATCTACAAGCGAACTAACACAGAAATTCTATGCGATAGGGAAGATCGAGGAAGCGAAAGAAGGAAAACTGAACTGCGTAAAAAATGCATCGAATAGGCAGAAGATATTTAAAAACGGACAAAATCGTCGTGACATACGAAAGGCCGGCAAAGATTTGTCGGCCTTACGATTCATTTACTTTGATACCATCTAAAATAGTATCCCAAGCAGTTTCGTCTCCATACCACACCATTCGGTGGTGAGGGGATTTCAGAGAGCAAACTCCATCAATATCCCAATTTTGTTCCATGACGTTCTCCAGCCCCATTTCGAGATTGACAATGAGAATGTTGAAATTCTTGTCGGTTAATTCTGATAAAACAGACTTTAATGTTACGGTTTCTTCATAACTGGCTATGGTTCTTACAAATAAAATAGAGTTGCTGTTCTTGATCTTTTCAAGAAATCCGTTAATTCTTTTATTTAGCTTTCCTTTATATTCAGGATAGTTTATGGACCAATTCCCATCTGGTACAACAAGGAAATCATGTACGGAAGTGATATTATAAAGGGTGTCCTTTATTTCATATGTGGAATGCCCGCCTTGCTCTTCGGAATTGTCATTTAGCAGATTGTAATGACTCCCCTGTATTAATGTCATGTTTTCAAGTTCCATAAGGCCCTGCATTCTGTTTTTCAATAATCGATTCACATCCGACAGAGAGGGGGATAACACTCAGTCAAATGGTCCGGAAAATGTTCTTAAATTTCTTCGTTTCAGATGGTAAGTTGGGAGACATGATGCTCCTAAACTAACGACGATATCAAACGATTTTTTTAATTCTTGTAAGTTCATATAATCACCTCTATTTAACCCATTCAATGGGCTAGTCTCTTTGATACAATCTTTTTCGAATTGGCGTAGGGTATAGTTCGTTACATTTAAGCTGATGGATTGCATCGTTATTTCGCAATTGTAGTAAATGATTTTCGAAATAAGAGGACATCAATGGAGAGTTTATATTCTTCAAAGTCTTTACCAGCGTTTCCAGTGCATAGATCGAATTCGGAAAAGGATTTTCATTAATCATCATGACATATGGGGTAGTAACAGAATAGATCTGCATTTTCAATTCGGTTTCCAAATTTTCTGTTGGGATGATCACGATTCTTGGATCGTGAATATTCAACGCATGAAGTGTGTTTTGAAACTGGTGTGTGGAATCAAGGATGATGAATTGGTAACAATGGTAGGTTTGATCTAGCATTTCTTCCAATTTTGTTATCGTTTGCTCAGAAGTTTGTTCAATTGGGAAAAGAATAGATGTTTCAAAAGGAATATTCAGCCGTTTCCGGGCAAGTTGTCTGGCCAAATTAAACCGATCCCGCCACCATCGATGCTTCAGTAGGTTGGTGTGTAAATCATAAGAAATACTAGTTGGTGCATTCTCTCTGTAATCCATCAGCTCTTGTGGAACGTATGAAATATCACATATTTCTGTTAATCGTAACCAATATTCATAATCCTCAACCGGTACAAAATGATACCCATCAATTTGGATCGCATATTTCTTTTTGTACATAAACGAAACCCCTATGAAACAGACGTCCAATAGTTCTTCTTTCTTTTTATTTTGAAATACTCTAAAGTTTTCCAAGTCTTTCTCCGTTTGTTTTGGGATTCCATCAGGAGAGATGTGCCGGAAACTGCTAAAGACAAGTCCCACATTGTAAGGTGAACTCATCATATGGTCCCGAAGAACTTCTACAAAGTGGGGGTAGTAAATATTATCGCTTGAGACCCAAGTTAAATATTGCACTTCTTCCAGGGTAAAAAGGTATTGGAAACCCGCATTCAATGCTTTGCAAACCCCTTCGTTTTTCTCTTTATCGATGATGGTCACTCTTTCATCATTGGTGAGGAGTTCATTGATCACCTTCCTTGTTGGCTGATCTGCACCATCGATGACGATGACAAAATGAAAATCTTGATAGGTTTGCTGAAGAATGGAAAGACACGCTTCTCTTAAATAGTTTGGATCCTGATTATAGACTGGCATAACGACTCCTACATCACGCAAATATATCAACCTCCAATAGCTTGTACAAAATACCCGATGCGGACGTAAATCTTGAATAATTCCATTTAGTATATGGAAATTTCCGTTTTGTTGATTGTGTTGCTTAATCTAAAAATCAAATTTTTCGCATAAAGAAAAGCTCTTCCAGTTGGAAAAGCTTTTGGTAATATTAGAATTTTATGTTCAGCTT
>NZ_BCUZ01000106.1 GCF_001591485.1 Neobacillus fumarioli NBRC 102428
TAAACGACGAGAAAAGCCTGCTGCAGGCAGCAAGCTTTTAAACCATTTTCAGTAAGGCATCCTTTCCAATCATTCCTTTATGAATTCCCAATTGTTCAGCTTCAAATGTTACGGATTCCAATGGAGCGTTTAACAGCTCCTCGATTGTTCTTACTCCTACAGCACGGCCAGCGATAATCCGCCGATCTTTCAATTTTTCATTTAATAAGCCGACGTCCAAGGCCCCGCACATAATGTATCCTTTATCGCTTGACACCGCAAGCAAAGTTGTTTTGGGAAGTAAAACTGACACAGCCAAAAAAGTATGGCCATTAATATTTATTGGTGAAAGATCAATCAAAAGGTCCCACACTCCTTTCCTCTTATCACTTTATGAGCGGAGTGGAAAAAGCGTGTGAGACTACATCTGTAACTTCCATTTTAATAAATCTCTTAAGAATTCCGGCAAGAAATATTTTTTCTCTTTTGCCGGCAGGACATTTTTGAAAAAGTGGCCAAAAGTAAACATATCGGGAAGAGCCAAGGAATAGACTTTTTCCGCATCAACCTCTTCATTCTTAATCAATACTTTGCCCTCGGAAAAACTAATTCGATCATATACAAAGATCCCCAACACGGTCCCTCTGAAACCTAATCCCATAATTTGCTTATGGGCTAACACTTCATCTTTTGTCTCAGCCAGAATCTCAAGTAATTCTTTACCAGTCAACTCCACAACACAAGGATTAATCGGATGGGGACAAATATTGAGTAGATCATAAACGGTAACATCTCCCTTCAGAGGTCCTAACAGAAGACCAGCATTCAGCATGGCACAGTCAGCATTACACCATTCTCTTAACGCTTGACACAATAGTTTTGATAAAACCGTTTCTTTAAATGGGTCACTTTCAAGTGGGTGTTGTAGAAAGGTAACCTTTGTTTGCAGCATTTCTTTCCCTTTTTCTAAAAAGGAATGAATCATTTTTTGTTCATTTAATGGCACTGAAAGTTCTTTTTGATTATAAAGACTTGCCTTTTTGTCAATGATGGACCTTTGATCATTTAGTTTTAAGGTTACTTTGCCAACATAGTCCCCATATTTCCCTGCTGCTCCAATCAATGTTCTTCCCACTAGTTTGCCTGTCTTAAGAACATGGTGGGTATGGGCTCCCAAAATGATATCAATATCGGGAAATTCTGCAGCAATTCTTTCATCATCACGAAGTCCGAGGTGGGAGAGCAAGATTATAATGTCCGATTGTTCCTTTAAAGGCTTTAACCATTTTTTCAATTCCTCAATAGGATCGGTCACCTTCCATCCAAGAAGATCATATAGGCGGGCAAATTGGGCCGTTAAACCAATCACTCCAACCCGTGTACCTTTTTTCGTTTGATAAATTTTGTATGGTTTAACCCAGCTTGGAAAGGTGCCGTTCTTTTGATATAGATTGGCTGTTAAAACCGAAAATTCCGCCTGATCATAGAGGTGGTTCAAATCATCAAATGCCAAATTGACCCCTTCGTTATTTCCTATTGTTACCGCATTATATTGGCATTCATTTAATAGTTCAATATTTCCTTTTCCCCGTGTTGCCTCTGTATAGGGATGCCAGCGATCAATAAAATCCCCGATATCAAATAAAAATACCGTTTCATCCATTTGCTGGTGGCACTGTTTCTCCTCTTGTAAAAACTTCCGGATCCGCGGCCAGTTTTCCAGATGGCTGTGAACGTCGTTTGTGTGATAAATATAGATGGTTTCCATGTTCATCCTTACCCTGCAATTCCTTCATATATTAAACGTATTCCCACAATAACAAGAATCATTCTGATAATCAAGACAATCGTCTTGCTTTTTAACTTGGTATTTAGCCATACGCCAACCTTCGCGCCAATCCAGGCGCCAGGAATCAATGCCAATGCATAGAGCCAATTAACATTCCCGAGGGCAATATGGGTTATGGAGCTCAAGACAGAAGTCGGCAAAATCATAAACATCGAAGTGGCCGTTGCCACATGCGGAGGGAAGAAGAATAGTAAAATCATCGTCGGTACCATTAATGAGCCGCCGCCAATGCCAAAAATCCCCGATAAAAATCCGACCACAAACGAAATTACCACACCGAGCACGGGATTAAACCCATATTCATATGTTTGGCCGCTGTTATCGGTAAATGTTCTGACAATGCCCTTTTCTTTACGAAACGGAAGCGGCTTTAATTTTTCCTTGATGACCATGACAAAGGAAACAAACAAGATAAATACACCAAAATAGATGTTAAAGGAGTGAAGATTTAATTTTTCCGTAACCCATGCACCGAAGATACTCCCAGGACCGCTGCCAATTAGGAATATCAAGCCGCTTTTATAATCGACTGTTTTATGCTTCATATACGCAAGGGTCGAAGAAAGTCCAGTAAAAATCATAGTACACAGTGATGTTCCTACAACCACTTGCGGGGTAAGATGGCTGAATGCCGGCAGTGTGGATAAATAAAGTAACGCCGGAACAACGATAATCCCCCCGCCCATACCAATCAACGACCCGATGGAACTCGCAACAATCCCGACGAACACAATGATAAGCCATTCCATGCTTTCACTTCCCTCAAAAAATAACTCTCTATTCACCATCATATCATGTTTGAAGACTTTTATCTGGTGTTAGTTTCTTTCTCGATGAAAACAGTTCTAACAACCTCTACTCCGCTGATTGGTGCCATTATCATTACCCGCCAGTTAACGCTCTTGTTATCAGCTAATTGCCGCCTGCACAAAAACCCGCCTGCTAAAACATTAGCAAGCGGGTTTTATTATTAGCCAATAGACCCTTCCATCTCAAACTTGATCAGGCGGTTCATTTCAACTGCATATTCCATTGGCAGTTCTTTTGTAAATGGCTCGATGAAGCCCATGACGATCATTTCCGTTGCTTCCTGTTCGGAAATACCGCGGCTCATCAGGTAGAATAGCTGTTCTTCCGAAACTTTGGATACTTTTGCTTCATGTTCAAGTGAAATATTGTTATTGAGTACCTCATTGTAAGGAATCGTATCAGATGTTGACAGATTATCCATAATTAAGGTGTCACACTCGATATTTGCGCGAGCGCCATCTGCTTTGCGGCCAAAATGAACTAAACCTCGATAGTTTGTTTTTCCGCCGTGTTTGGAAATCGACTTCGATACGATCGTTGAGGATGTATTTGGAGCCAAATGAATCATTTTGGATCCTGTATCCTGCACTTGTCCTTTGCCGGCGATTGCAATGGACAATGTCATACCGCGGGCACCTTCACCTTTTAAAATAACGGCAGGATATTTCATCGTTAATTTCGAACCAATGTTGCCGTCGATCCATTCCATTGTCGCGTTTTCTTCACATACTGCACGTTTGGTCACAAGGTTATACACATTATTTGCCCAGTTTTGAATCGTTGTATAACGGCAGTAAGCGCCTTTTTTAATGATGATTTCAACAACGGCACTATGAAGGGAATTGGTTGTATAAACGGGAGCTGTACAGCCTTCCACATAGTGTACGCTGGCGCCTTCGTCAACAATGATCAGTGTTCTTTCAAATTGTCCCATATTTTCGGAGTTAATCCGGAAATATGCTTGTAATGGTGTATCAACTTTCACACCTGGCGGAACATAGATGAAAGAGCCGCCGGACCATACAGCAGAGTTTAGCGCCGCAAATTTATTATCAGTCGGCGGAATGACCTTTGCCCAATGTTCACGGAAAATGTCTTCGTTTTCACGTAATGCCGAATCCGTATCTTTGAAGACAATTCCTAATTCTTCAAGGTCCTCCTTCATGTTATGGTAAACAACCTCTGATTCATATTGCGCAGAAACCCCGGCAAGGTATTTTTGCTCTGCTTCCGGAATCCCGAGCTTATCGAATGTTGCCTTGATTTCTTCCGGTACTTCATCCCAAGACTTCTCGGATTTTTCAGATGGTTTTACATAATAGGTAATTTCATCAAAGTTTAATGAACTTAAGTCACCGCCCCATTGCGGCATTGGCTTGCTGTAGAAGATTTCCAGTGATTTCAAGCGGAAGTCAAGCATCCATTGAGGCTCGCCTTTCATTCTTGAAATCTCTTCAACGATTTCACGTGTCAAACCACGTTTGGATCGGAATATGGAAACATCTTTATCGCGAAAGCCATATTTATATTCGCCGATCTCAGGCATTCTCTTTGCCATAATCGAGTTCCTCCATTTCATAAACGAATCTGAAAGACCCCAGTTCGTTTTATTCGTGTTCCTCGCCCTTCAAACCTTTTTCCATCGCTTTCCACGCTAAAGTGGCACATTTAATTCTCGCTGGAAACTTGGCCACACCTTGAAGTGCTTCAATATCGCCCAAATCAACTTCGTCATCATACTCTTTACCAAGCATCATATCGGAGAAAATTTTAGCAAGCTTCAAAGCTTCTTCGACTTTTTTTCCTTTAATGGCTTCTGTCATCATGGAAGCAGATGACATTGAAATGGAACAGCCTTCACCCTCAAACTTGGCATCCTCGACAATTCCATCTTTCACATTAAAGGTCAAATGAATTCTGTCGCCGCAAGTCGGGTTATTCATATTGATGGTATGGCTGCCATCTTCCAGCACTCCGCGATTGCGCGGTTTTTTGTAATGATCCATAATCACTCTACGATAAAGTGCATCTAAATTAGAAGACATCGCTGAAATACTCCTTTGTTTTGACAAGCCCTTCAACGAGTTTATCAATATCTTCTTCCGTATTATATAGGTAAAAGCTGGCGCGGGCCGTAGCAGAAACATTCAGCCATTTCATCAGCGGCTGGGCGCAATGGTGGCCGGCACGGACAGCAATTCCTTCTGCATCTAAAACCGTTGCCACATCATGCGGGTGAACATCTGCAAGATTAAATGTTACAAGGCCACAGCGCTTTGCTGGATCCATCGGACCATAAATCGAAATACCTTCGATGGCAGACATCTTATCTAAAGCGTATGCCGCAAGCTGATGCTCATGCGCCGCAATATTTTCCAAACCAACCTCATTTAAAAAATCAATCGCTGCCCCAAGGCCAATCGCTCCAGCAATAATCGGCGTACCGCCTTCGAATTTCCACGGCAACTCTTTCCATGTGGAATCGTACAATTCGACAAAATCAATCATTTCACCGCCGAATTCAATTGGCTCCATGTTTTCCAGCAAATGTTTTTTACTGTAAAGAACGCCTATACCTGTAGGGCCGCACATCTTATGGCCGGAAAAAGCAAAGAAATCACAATCGAGATCTTGAACATCGATCTCTAAATGCGGCGCACTTTGCGCCCCGTCCACTACGATAACGGCACCATTTTCATGGGCAATTTGAGCGATTTCTTTGATCGGATTGATCGTGCCGAGAACGTTTGATACTTGCGTCACTGCCACAATTTTTGTATTCGGTGTAATGCTGGCCCGGACATCTTCTAAACGAAGTGTCCCATCCGTTTGCAGCGGAAAATATTTTAACTGGGCACCTGTATTCTTGGCCACTTGCTGCCATGGGATCAGATTGCTGTGGTGCTCCATATACGTAATGATGATTTCGTCGCCTTCCTTCAGGTTATTGGCAGCATAGCTTGATGCCACCAAGTTGAGGGAAGTCGTTGTTCCTCTTGTAAAAATGACTTCTTGAGTGGATTTCGCATTAATAAACTTACGAACCTTTTCCCGTGCACCTTCGTAAGCATCTGTTGCTTTCGTTCCTAATGTGTGTACCCCGCGATGAACATTTGAATTGTATTCGCGGTAGTATTTTTCCAGTGTTTCAATAACCTGGATCGGCTTCTGGGAAGTAGCTGAGCTATCCAGGTATACTAATGGCTTACCGTTGACTTCCTGATCCAAAATAGGGAACTGTTTGCGAATATCCGTGATATTCATTATCGTACTTTCCTTTCAATTACTTCCGTTAATTGTACCTTCACATGTTCAATTGGAAGCTCATTCACAACCGGAGCCAAGAAACCGTGAATGACTAGTCGCTCTGCTTCTGTCTTTGGAATGCCGCGGCTCATTAAGTAATAAAGCTGAATCGGATCAACGCGTCCAACTGAAGCAGCATGACCTGCCATTACATCGTCTTCATCAATTAACAGCATCGGGTTAGCATCACCGCGCGCCTTTTCGCTTAGCATTAAGACCCGTGAAGTTTGTTCCGCATCCGATTTGGACGCACCATGTTCAATTTTGCCGATTCCATTAAAAATCAAAGTTGCGCTATCCTTTACAACTCCATGATTTAATATATTGCCCAGTGTGTGTCTACCAAAATGAACGACTTTTGTCGTATAGTTACCTGTTTGTTCGCCCCGGCCTACCACGACAGTTTTCGTATCGCCGGTTGAACCGTCGCCAAGTAAGTTAGTTGTATTGTCTGAAATTGTATTACCTTCATTCATTAAGCCAAGGGCCCATTCAATCCGGGCATCCCGGCCTGCTACACCGCGCCGGTTGACGTAGATGGTCATACCTTTTTCCAAGCTGTCAACAGCTCCATATTGCACGCGTGCATTTGTACCGGCAATGACTTCCGTTATTATGTTAGCAACTGTTGCTGACGCTTCCAAAGTGGAAATATAGTTTTCAACATATGGTACAGCACTATTGTCTTCTGCAACAACAAGAACATGGTTAAACAAATTTGCCTGTGGATCATCATGAACAAATACCGCTTGAATGGGTTCTGTGATTTCCACATTTTTAGGAACGTAAAGGAATGCTCCTCCATTTACAAGCGCTGCATGGAGAGCCGTTAAACGATGCTCATCCGCATTAATCGCCTGAGTCATATAATATTTTTTCAACAAATCTCCATGCTCCCTGACAGCCGTAAACAGATCGGTAAAAATAACACCCTTCGCTTTTAAATCTTCAGATACGGATAAAAACGCCGGTGTTTGATTCCGCTGAATATATAAAGTTTGATTTTTCGCATCCGTCTCAACTAATGCTTTTATCGCTTCTGGCAGCTCAGCAAGGGAGCTGTACGGGGCACTTTTCACTGTATGCTGCTGAAACTGGGTAAAATTCCATTTATCAATTTTCGTTTTATCCGGTTTTGGCATCGGCAGTTCATCGAATTGCTCCAGCGCCTTCATGCGGAACTCAGCAAACCAGGCAGGCTCGCTCATTTCTTTTGAAAATGAGCTGACATACTCCTTATCAAATGGTAATTTTGTTTCCGTTGTCATGTTCATCCTCCTAAACTTACTTACGCTTCTTGCCCAACCGTTTCGTCTTCGATTCCAAGCTCTTTCTTAAGCCCTTCGTAACCTTCTGCTTCTAAGCGCTGTGCCAACTCTGGACCGCCGGATTTCACAATACGGCCTTGCATCATCACATGCACATAGTCAGGAGTGATATAGTTTAACAGGCGCTGATAGTGAGTAATAATTAAGCAGCCGAAATTCTCGCCGCGCATTTCATTGACACCTTTGGAAACAACTTTTAAAGCATCAATATCAAGACCGGAGTCGATTTCATCCAAGATTGCGATCTTAGGCTGCAACATCATTAATTGCAGAATTTCATTACGCTTTTTCTCCCCGCCGGAGAAACCTTCATTTAAATAGCGCTGTGCCATGTCAAGATCCATTTCCAAAAATTCCATTTTCTTATCCATTTCGCGGATAAATTTCATTAAAGAAATTTCGTTACCTTCACCGCGGCGCGCGTTAATTGCAGAACGTAAGAAATCAGCATTCGTCACACCGGTAATTTCACTTGGATATTGCATGGCTAAAAATAAACCGGCACGAGCGCGCTCGTCTACTTCCATTTCCAGAACATTTTCACCATCAAGTGTAATGCTGCCGCTTGTTACTTCATATTTTGGATGACCCATAATGGCAGAGGATAAAGTAGATTTACCAGTACCGTTCGGTCCCATAATAGCGTGGATTTCCCCGCCTTTTATTTCAATGTTAACCCCTTTTAAAATTTCTTTCCCATCAATCGCAACATGCAGATCTTTGATTGTTAAAGTTGATCCAGCCATATTTATAACCTCCGAAAATTTTATATCGTAATAGTTGTTACAACGCTCTAAAACTCTATTCTCAATCTATTCTCATTATAATCTTATAACAAATTAAATCTATTATCAACTCTAAGGAGCCGTAATACTATTTATTTTTCACTGGAAGAAAACTAATTGAGAATACATTTTTAAACCGGTAAAGTTCTGAAAAAAGACATATATAAATCCGACTTCCATCATACCTTATTTCTGAACAATTACCAAGTTTTTATTAGGTAAATTCAAATCTATTTTTTGTCTGTAAAATCAAATTCATGTAACAGAAAAAAGAAAAGCCAGCCGGGAATCCCAACTGACTTTTCTCCCACTTTCTTCTTATTTATTATTGAGAAACTGGTACAACGGCACCTTTGTATTTGTTAATGATCCAGTCTTGGATTTGTTTTGAATGAAGTACATTTACAAGTTCCTTAATTGCCGGTTTATTTTCGTCACCTTTGCGAACGGCAATGACGTTCACATATGGTGAATTTTTGTCTTCAAGGGCAATGGCATCCTTCATTGGATTTAAGCCTGCTTGGAGCGCATAGTTAGAATTGATTAACACTGCATCACCTTCACCGTTTTGATAAATTTTCGGCAATAATGCAGCATCATAGTTAGCATCAAATTTCAGGTGTTTCGGATTTTCAGCGACATCCTTAAGAGTTGCTTTTGTCTTATCAATACCTGGTTTTAATTTAATTAACCCGGCACTTTCAAGCAATGAAAGCAGACGGCCATGGTCAGCAACAGAATTGCTCATGATAATGTGTGCTCCATCTGGAAGGTCGCTTAACTTTTTATATTTCTTGGAGTATACCCCAATTGGCTCGATGTGAATTCCGCCGGCATTAACAAAGTTATAACCAAATTGCTTATTTTGTGATTCCAAGTAAGGGATGTGCTGGAAGTAGTTAGCATCAAGTTTTTTTGAAGCTAAAGCTTTATTTGGTAATACATAATCTTGGAACGTAACAATTTTAAGATCGATTCCTTTTTTCTTTAACAGTGGTTTTGCCTGTTCCAAGATTTCTGCATGAGGAACAGCTGATGCACCGACAGTTAATGTTGTTAATTTGTTACTGCTTTTGTCTCCTTTAGATTGATCTGACGATGAAGATGATCCGCATGCGGCCAAAACAAGCGCAAGCGATAGTGCTAAGACGAGACTAACCCACTTTTTCATATTATCTCTCCTTTTTATCGTTTC
>NZ_BCUZ01000107.1 GCF_001591485.1 Neobacillus fumarioli NBRC 102428
CTTGAGCGGCGAGAAGAACGACGAGTTCTGCGGCGAGAACGACGGCGGCTCGAACGCTGACCGCGTGGATCTTGGTGCAAGAAATCACCTAATCCTAATTCCTCCACCTCTTTTACCGCTTCCTCAATTTCCAATGCAGTATACCTGTTCATTAGAACACCTCCAAAAAGATTTGCAGAAAAGTCATTAAAACTTTCGCAATTTATTGTATGTGGACAGAGAGAAAATGGTGTCAGGCACCGCAAAAAGACAAACTGCGGATTTGTCCGTCTCAGGTGGACATTTGTATTGGAATTAGAATGTTGGACAATCATTTATTCAATTTTATGTTCACTTTGTCGATTGCGTTGTAGCCATAGCCTTTGCGGTTCCATAAGGGAGTGGCGGGCTGGACTCGGCCGTGGGAATCGGATGCCCTTGAAAGGATGGTAAATTCTCCTTTTTTGGTGATCTTCCAATCCATTTCCCAGGTGACCCAGCCATAGTGGCCGTGGGTTTGATTCTGAATCTTTGCTTCTGACCAGGTTTCTACGTTATCGGTGCTGATTTCGACTTTGGTAATGATTCCTTTGCCTGTCCAGGCAATTCCTTTAATGGGATGGATACCGGTATTGAGAATTTCCATATGAAGCGGTTTTTGTATAATGGAGTTCACGTTTAAGGTTGTCACTGGTTGGGCATGATCATTGGTTTCTTTGTTTGGATAATACATATAGTCGATTGTTTGAAACGGTCCGGAGAATTCTTGATCTATGATCGTAATTTGCTTAAGCCATTTAACCGATGCCATAGCGTACCACTGAGGAACAATTAATCTTAATGGAAAACCATGACGAAATGGGATGGGCTGGTTGTTGTATTCATAAGCAATGATGGTGTCAGGATGGAGCGCCTTCTTTAATGGCAAACTTCCCCACAAACGAAACAACCGCGTCCAAGTCTGTTCTTACTCCATAATCATACCCTTCGAACACAACCTCCTTTGCACCTTGCTTCAATCCAGCTTGTTGAAGCAAAGTATGTAATGAAACACCTTTCCAGTACCCTTGGCTAATTGCTCCATTTTCCCATTGCTCCCCAAATACTTTAGGTTCAAAAAACGTCGCTTATTTCCTGCACATTCCATGGTAACCTTGATCGTCCGGAGGGAGATTCCTGAGTTCATCAATGGAAAACAGCTTTGGTGTCCGAACATGCCCATTGACTGGAAGCCAATAATTTGCCTGTGCCAGCCGTGGATAGGAAAAGTGATTTCTCCTGTAAAAAAGCTTTTTGTCCGTGATCGGTGCTTCCATAAACTGAATCGGTGCCTCCTTATTTTCCGGCTGTAATTTTCGGATAATCAATGAAGGCTTCGCTTCATTGTAGTATGGATTCTGCATACAAACCTCCTAAAAAAAGCTATTTCTAATATTTATGCTAATTACAGAGAAATTAACATGGTGCCTGACACTAACTAATTTCAATTTATTGACCTGTTATTTTTTAGAATGATATATTTAAAAGGATTAGATTGAAAGCGTTTACGAATAGTAGAGGAGAGGTACGAAATGGAAGAAAAAGTTACACATGCTATTCAGGATGAGTATCCCGATGATTTCTCCTGGTGCTACGGCTGCGGACGTTTAAATGAAGCAGGACATCATTTTCGAACTGGCTGGCAGGGTGACAAAACAGTCACGATTTATACACCAAAACCAGAACATATGGCACTGCCAGGCTTTGTATACGGCGGTCTTATTGCTTCACTAATTGACTGTCATGGAACTGGCTCGGCTGCTCTTATGCTGCACCGAAAAAATGGTCATGAACCAGGGGAAGGCGCCGAACCGCCAAGATTTGTAACGGCTTCTTTACATGTGAATTTCATCAAACCAACACCACATGGAGCCCCACTAAAAGCAATTGGGACGGTTTCCGAAATACATCCGAAGAAGTATAAGGTGGAAACAGAAGTATTTGCCAATGACGAGCTTTGCGCGAGCGGTGAAGTAATAGCCGTTGTAATGCCAAGTACCTTTTTAAAAAAATAAAATTTCCCAAAAGGATATTAGAATGAAGAGGTGAGAGTTATGGCATCACCTCTTTTATCATTACTACTTGCTTTTTTACCTAAAAAAACACCATAATTAAGTGAGAGCAGGATTTAGGAGGAACTAGCTTTGTTATCTGAAAATATAAGAAAATACATAAATGGTATAAAAGATGAGAATGTCGCGCTTTTTCAACTAGAAAAAGAGTATGCCGAAAAGCATCAGCTTGCAGATATTCCATTGATGGAAAAACCAGAAGAACTACGTTTTGCGAATGCCTATATTGAACGATGTGAGAAAGAAACAGAAAACATGATTAGAAATGAATCAGCTGACTTTTTAAACCAGCCCCTTGTATATTTTTATAAGCATAAAAATGAATTTATTTATCTAGAGTCAAAATGGTTTGATTTCATCCAAGTTGATGCTATTTCTCTTGAACTTGATGATGTGTTTGGAACATATGATGTCATGCTTGGCTTGAAATTGCAAAAGAAGTTTGCAAAGAGATTAAAAGAGTATTTATCCAATCATTTAGCAGGTGAGGGAGCAACATTTGATTTAATGTTCAGTAATGAAGAAGGCCTGTGGAATTTAAACTTTGCGTTGAATGCCGTGGATGGTTTTCATGAAAATATGACAATAGGGGAAGGTTACCAGTTAATTTATCGTTTCATGTTTAGTATGTTAGAAGTAATAGAAGAGTTATAAAGGGGTAAAAAATCAACCCCCATCAACTTTAGTCTTGAACCTGATGGGGGGACTTTAAAGGAATGGTGACGGTCTTAATCCAGCTTTTCGTATCGAATTCCCTCGCCTTGAATTCAATTTTATCATGATAGATATTCACAATTAACCCTTGAGATTTACTGTCATCCGCACCAGTCTGTGGTGTATAAGTATAGGCAACAGAACTTGTATTTACCATGGTAATACCATCATGGATGATACTCTTTTCGTTATTAAGAGGATAATGCGAGTGTCCGGTAAATAAAATGACTTGCGGGTATTTTTTTAATATCGCGAATATTTTTTGATCTTGAAAACCAGCTCCCCATTCACTGCCATACACAGTACCAGTAATCGGCTGGTGCAGGAATACAAAGATCGGCTTGCCACTTCCGGCACCTTCTGCAAGCGTTTCTTCTAACCATTGATTTTGTTTATCAGAAATATATGCACCATCAGGATTGCTTTCACCGGTCATTTGATTCCGTTCCGTTTGAAAAGGATGATTGCCAAATATCTGTAATGACATAAAGAAGGATATGATGATTTTTAACATAACTTTCTCCATTTATTTTATGATGTCCATAAATTAAAATAGTAATCTTAACTTTTAATTAATTTTCTTAAGAAAGGGGAGGAATGAATTGCGTGTTATCTCCATTTGCCCTAGTAATACAGAAATCATGGAATACATAGGTTTGACCCATTTACTGGTTGGGGTGGACGATTATTCTGATTGGCCTTCATCAATAGCCGAACTGCCAAAGCTCGGGCCGGACTTATCGATCAATATGGACCTTCTCGAACAACTGAAGCCTGACTTGGTTCTTGCCTCTTTAAGTGTGCCAGGTATGGAAAAAAACGTTGAGTCTCTAAAGAAACGGGGAATTCCGCATATCGTGTTGAATCCACAGTCTTTGAGAGAGATAGAACAGGACTTAATCATAACCGCAGAAGCCCTTGGAGAACCGGATCGTGGACTCGAAGCGGCACGGACATTTCGTGCCAGGCTGGAAAAAATAAAAGAAAAAGGGGCAAATGCCGAAACTCATCCCAAGCTTTATTGGGAATGGTGGCCGAAACCGATTTTTACTCCGGGAAAAATAAATTGGCTAACAGAAATATCAGAAGCAGCCGGGGCCGTAAATGTCTTTCAAGATGTTGAACTGGCAAGTGTGCAAACGGACTGGGAGGATGTCTTAAAAAGGAAGCCGGATTTCATTTGCCTTGCCTGGGTAGGGGTCAGAAAGGAGAAGATACAAAAAGAAATCGCAAAAAAGCGCCCAGGTTACGAAAAACTTGGCTTCAAAAGCGACAACCAGATTCTTATTCTTGAGGAGGAATTATATTGCCGCCCATCACCAAGGCTTTTGGACGGCCTGGAAAAGCTTTTTCAGCTTATACGTAATGTATCAGAGATGTAAGTAATTTGGACTCCCATTTTTAAATGATAAGGTAATCGGGGGTTTTTCCTTTATTCATATATTTAACATCGCATCGATCGTTCTAAGATATTTAATCATGTAGGAGGATGGATTCAATTGCATCATATAACAATGCCATCTACTCTATTAACCAAACGTCAGGTGATGGGACAAATATTAGTATGCGCATCTGGGTGTTGCTGCGGTCGTATTGACAAAGGGAAACCAGAAATTCCCTTAGAATGGTTAAAAAAAAGTTGGAAGGAAGCAAGGTTGTTGAAATCCATTCAACTCACGATTACTGGCTGTTTAGGACCTTGTGACCTGACCAATGTCGTCTCCATTTTAACCCCTGAAAAACAAATATGGTTAGGGAGGATCACAGAGCATCTTCAGTATGAAGCCTTGTTTGAATGGGCTAAAGCTTCAGCTGAGGCAGGTTATCTTCTTGATTTACCTGAAGCACTCCAAAACCACGTCTTTGAACGTTATAAAATTTAGTAAAAATACCTGACACCGCCCAAATAATGTCGAAAATTTGACAAAATTCGGGCGGTGCCAGGTAATTATTTTTCGTTGAGTTGAACATTTTCCCATTATTTTAAGCTGCTTCTCACTTTTCAATTAGCTTAAATTTTCATCGTGCATAGAAATGGGAGAACCGGAAGATGTATGCTCACTGATCCACCCGAAGGATGTTTCGGAAACACTTGGCCAATTCGGAATTTCGTTCTTATGCTGCTCAATCCAGCTCATTCCAAATTGCGGGTCAATATTATAGTCAAGGCATTGGGATAAAAATGTTTGGATATTGGCATCATTGCAATTTTGCCAAGAACCACAAGTATTACTCCAGATATTTTCTAATTTTGCTTGCAATGAAACTTCATTGATAAAATGACTGAATGAATTGCTATTCATCAAAGGGATTCCTCCTAATTTATTTCATATCATTCAGTATGTCCAATGTAACCATTCGTAATTTATAAATACATTATACAGAAAAATATGAATTTTCACACTAATATACACCTTTCCTGCTTTTCAATTGAAGCTACTCCTTATTATAATAAAGAGAGGTTTTTACTACATTCATTCAGAAAGGAAGAAAAGATGAAAAAAGGGTTAACAGGCAAAAGAGTTGCCATTTGCGGTTCACGTAAAATCGAAGAAATCAGTACGTTAATTGAAAAACAGGGAGGAATTCCTCTTGTCCGTCCGCTGCAAGGAACTGTCTTTTTCGCTGAAAACGAAGTAGAGCCTGATGTAATAAAATTTGTAGAAGAAGGAGCCGATTGGGTTATCTTTACAACCGGGATGGGATTTGAAGCACTATTAAATCTTGCAGGTAAATGGAATGTAGAGGATCCATTTTTACAACGGATCCGGAATGCCAAAGTGGCATCCAGAGGGTATAAAACATTAGCTGCCTTAAGGAAATTGGCAATTGAACCAATAGTCGTTGATGAAGACGGAACTACCAAAGGACTGGTTGCTGCACTGGAAAATTTCAACTTCTCCGGAAAAAGGGTTATGCTGCAGCTACATGGGGAAGAGGCACATGTCTTGACAAACTTTTTGCAAAACCAAGGGGCCATCATACAAAAGATTCTTCCCTATCAGCATATTCCCCCAGAAGAAAAAGTAGTTGCTCAATTATGTGAAGATTTGCAAAGTCAAGAGTGTGATGCTGTTTGTTTTACAACTGCAGCACAAGTTCACGCACTGTTTGATTATGCAAGAAAACATCACATCCATAAGGATATTGTTAAATGTTTCAGCGGAAATTCCCTCGCAGCCGCTGTTGGTAAAGTAACAGCAGAGGCTTTAAGGGAAGAAGGAGTGGACAAACTGCTTGTGCCGGAAAAAGAAAGAATGGGTGCAATGGTGGTAGAATTATCACAATATTATAAGAATCTCCAAGATACTTAACACAATGTGCATCTTAATGGTGCACTTTTTTCATTGGTTATATAGCATAAATATATCGAGAATTTTACGAGAAAATATCGTTCTTTGTTGAATGGAAACGGCTATTTTTTTACAAAATTTTTATTTTCAATATGCTATAGTAAAGACAACCCTAATTGCTAATCTTTTTTACATATTGGATAAACAATACCAAACGATATTTTACAGTTTGTCAGGTGTATCGCTTTTTGTGTTCCTGTAAAATCAAAGTTAGATGCAGAAATTTAAAAAAAGGAGTTGATTGGATCATACGTTGTTTTAAGCGCTTTCATCGATAATAACACTTCTCATAAAAGGAGGGTTTCTATTTGACCGCTGAAAAAATTGTGCACATCTCTTTGACTGAACTGGAAAAGAACTTTCAGGAAGTAGAAAGGGGCCTGACAAATCAAGAAGCGCTGGAAGAAGCCAACCGCTGCCTCTACTGCTATGACGCTCCATGCACCAAAGCCTGTCCAACAGGTATTGATATCCCCGCCTTTATTAAAAAAATCGCTTCAGGAAACTTACTCGGATCAGCCAAAACCATCATGTTTCAAAACCCGGTAGGAGCAAGCTGTGCCAGGGTTTGTCCTACTGATGAGCTCTGTGAAGGAGCTTGTGTACTGAACGATTCCACAAAGCCTATCATGATCGGAAATCTGCAGAGATATGCGACCGACTGGGCAATCCATAATGAACAAACTTTGTTTACACCAGGGAAACCAAATGGCCGGAAAATCGCTGTCATTGGCGGCGGCCCTGCCGGTTTATCAGCGGCAAGGGAACTGGCGAGATTTGGCTTTGATGTGACGATTTATGAAGCCGCCGATCAAGCTGGCGGACTAAATACGTATGGGATTGTCTCTTTTCGCTTGCCGCAGAAGATTTCCTTCTGGGAAGTCGCCCAAGTTGAAAAAATGAATGTAAAAATCCGGACGAACACGGTAGTAGGAAAAGATATCAGTGTTTCTGAATTATTAGATCAGTTTGATCGTATTGTTTTGGCAGCAGGAATGGCGCAGGTGCCAAACCTTGGAATTGAAGGAGAAGACTTGGACGGCGTCTATGATGCTATTGAATTTGTAAAAGCAACCAAAACAGGGCAATTATCAAAAAACTTCATCGGAAAGCGTGTGGTGGTGATTGGCGCCGGTAATACCGCCATTGACGGTGCGACTTGCTCAGTCCGCTTAGGAGCTGCAAATGTCAAAATTTTATACCGTAGAACCATGGCGGAAATGACCGCCTATGACTTTGAATATGAATTTGCCAAACAGGATGGTGTTGAGTTCCGCTGGCTAACTGCCCCAAAGCGGATTATCGGGGATCAGAACGGCAAGGTAATCGGCATTGAATGTGTCAGAATGAAACTGGATGAACCGGAAGCAGACGGAAGAAGAAAAGCTAAACCAGTGGAAGGCTCTGAATTTGTAATTCCGACAGATGCTGTGATCAAAGCGATTGGACAGACAAGACATACAGCCCTGATTGAACAATTTGGCCTTTATCATGAAGACGGCATCGTTAAAGTCGATCCAGAAACATTTCAAACTTCTAACCCGAAAATATATGCATGTGGCGATATTATTTTTGGTAAAGGAAAGGGGGAAGCCATGGTGGTATCGGCGGCCCAGCAAGGGAAAAAGGCAGCTGCCGCCATTCATCGAGAATTTTCAACGGTTGAAAGCTTGAATGAACTCTATCCATCTTAATAGGGAGGAAAAGAAATGGCAGATTTGCGTATAAATCTTGCTGGGATATCGTCCCCGAACCCTTTTTGGCTCGCTTCGGCTCCACCGACAAACTCCGGCTATCAGGTTCAAAGAGCATTTGAGGCAGGCTGGGGAGGTGCTGTTTGGAAAACCCTTGGCGACCCGATTTTAAATGTGTCGTCAAGATTTGCCGCAATTAGTTTTGGCGGAAAAAAAGTGGCTGGGTTTAATAATATAGAACTGATCACTGACCGACCACTTGATGTTAATTTAAGAGAGATCTATGAAACGAAAAAGAAATTTCCCAATCATGCAATTGTCGCTTCCCTTATGGTTGAACCGAAACAGGAAAAATGGCATGAAATTGTCAAGCGGGTCGAAGATGTCGGGGTGGACGGCCTAGAATTAAATTTTGGCTGTCCGCACGGAATGGCGGAGCGGGGAATGGGTTCTGCCTCCGGACAGGTTCCTGAGCTGGTAGAACGGCAAACCTACTGGGTTAAAGAGGTAGCAAAAACACCCGTCATTGTCAAATTAACGCCAAACATAACCGATATTACGGCAACAGCGGAAGCGGCTGTAAACGGGGGAGCCGATGCCATCAGTTTAATTAATACTATCAATAGTTTAATAGGAGTCGACCTTGATACATGGAATACAATTCCCCATGTAGCTGGAAAAGGAGCACACGGCGGGTACTGCGGCCCGGCAGTAAAACCGATTGCTTTAAATATGGTAGCTGAATGTGCACGAAGCCCCCATATCAATGTTCCTATTTCGGGTATCGGCGGGATATCCAATTGGCGGGATGCCGTCGAGTTTTTGCTGATGGGTGCAACCGGAGTCCAAGTTTGTACTGCGGCGATGCATCACGGATTCCGTATTGTGGAAGATATGATTGAAGGGCTGAATAACTATTTAGATAGCAAAGGAATTGCTGCTGTTAATGAGATCATCGGCAAGTCAGTTCCCAAATACTCTGATTGGGGCAATTTAGATCTCAATTATCAAATTGTTGCCCGTATCAATACGGATGTTTGCATTAATTGCAATAAATGCCATATAGCATGTGAAGACACTGCCCATCAATGTATTGACAGACGGCCTGATGCGTCAGGAAAGAGTTACCTAAAAGTTAGGGAAGAGGACTGTGTCGGCTGCAATTTGTGTTCGATTGTCTGCCCGGTGGAAGGTGCGATTGACATGATTGAAGTGAAGAGCGAGCTTCCGCCAATGACTTGGAATGAACGGCAAAAGGCATTAAATATGACTGCAGTCTGTAAAGCTGATTTACCAAATTACTAGTTTAAACACCGATTTTAGAAGTCTGAGATTATCTCAGACCAAATGAGCTTGGTAGTGT
>NZ_BCUZ01000108.1 GCF_001591485.1 Neobacillus fumarioli NBRC 102428
CCATTTTATTTTATGGAGAATTATCAAGTGGCTGGTAGACACCCTACGGGGATGTCGGATCATTGGAGTGAGGTTCAAATCGCCTTCTTCGCCATATATTTAGATAATGCGCCTTTAGCTCAGCTGGATAGAGCATGCGCCTTCTAAGCGTACGGTCAGAGGTTCGAATCCTCTAAGGCGCGTAACAAAAGAGAGATAAAGCCCGTCAAATGAACCTTCTACGACGCAAAATGAAACAGTCAGTATAATGGCCAAATGCCGAGACTGATTAAAATTCATTTAACGTTATAGGAGGTTTTTTCATGGAGCCATTCCTTACTATCATCTCGAATACTTCTTCATGATTGGGAAGTTATATTAAATATAAAAAAACGATCTAAGTTCAGTCGTTTTACTTTCATACTAGAAGTTTTTCACTTGTATAATTGAAGATCAAACTGCATTTCTTTTTATTTCATATTTTTTGTGTTATTCAGGCTTCTTATTTGCATACTTTCTGCACATTTTTATTGTAAACTCCTTTTTGTAATAAATTGAAGGAGGACAAAAAATGGCAAACAAAAAGTTTCTCACAGGAATTATTATGCTAGTATGCATGGTGGTGTTGTCTGCATGCGGCAGCAGCAGTACTCAACATAGTTCTGATAAAAAGAACAATATGAATATGGACGGTATGGAAATGTCTGGTTCAAATGAAGTACCTAAAGGCTTAAAGACAGCTGAAAATCCAACTTTTAAAGTAGGAAGTAAAGCAGTGATTAAAGCGGATCATATGGAAGGGATGAATGGTGCTAAAGGAACCATTGTGGGAGCATATGATACGATTGCCTATACCGTTACTTATACCCCGACTACTGGCGGGCCAGAAGTGAAAAATCATAAATGGGTTATCCAAGAAGAAATTAAAAATGCTGGTACACAAGCCCTAAAGCCCGGAACAAAAGTTATTCTGGAAGCTGATCATATGAAAGGTATGATGGGAGCCAAAGGGACAATTGATTCAGCGGAACATACAACCGTTTATATGGTTGATTACACTCCTGTAAATGGGGGAGCACCAGTAAAAAATCATGAATGGGTAACTGATAGTGAACTTTCAACTAAATAAAGCGGGAAAAGGGGATTGCGGTACAATCCCCTTTTTTAAAAGTAAGTATAAATTTTGACTTCGAGAATTGTCCAGCGCCAGCGCCTAGCCAACTTAAATGTAAGTGAATTAGTGAGTTACACTTTATCGGTGATCCAAACTAGATTCATGAACTCCATTTGTATCCTACGCCCCAAACGGTTTTCAAATGTTGATCAATAGGAAACCCAGTCTTGCGAAATTTGTCTCTAATGTTTCGAATATGTGAATCAATCGTCCGGTCATCGGTTTCTACACTAAAACTCCATAAGATGGAGAGTAAATGATCTCTGGTAAAAACTTTATTAGGATTCTTCAAAAATAAACTTAATAAGGAGAATTCCTTCGGCGTCATAGGGATTTGCTGTTTTTGGTATTTGGCTTCTAAAGCTTCTTCATCTAATTGAATTCCCTTAAATTCCAAAGGCATACTCGGGTCATTCCTTGTCCTCCTTAGTACAGCATCCATTCTTGCCAATAATTCTTCTTCATTAAAAGGCTTGGATATGTAATCATCTGCTCCCTTCTTTAAACCTTTGACTACTTCTTCTTTGGCACTTCGAGCAGTCAGCATAATAATAGGCAAATCTGAAAATTCCCTGATCTTTTCACAAATTGCCCATCCATCTATATCGGGCATCATAATATCTAGAAGAACAATATCTATCTTTACATTTTCTAAAACAGTTAAGGCATCCAATCCTGATGTTTTTTTAATACATGCGTACCCGTGAGGAGTGAGATATAAAGCCAAAAGGTCGAGCATTCGTTGTTCGTCATCAATTAATAACACGGTTTTCATTTGAATCACCCTTCAAAATAATGGTAAAGCATGTGCCTTGTCCAAATTCACTCTCAACGAAAATTTGTCCGTCGTGCGCTTCTACTATTTCTTTTACAATAGCAAGCCCAATTCCAAATCCTCCAGTAGCTCTTGAACGGGATTTATCTACCCGGTATAATCGGTTAAATAGAAAAGGCAAATCTTCTTTCGGTATGCCGATTCCCTCATCCCGAATGGACAAATATACATTCCCTTCTTTTTTAAAAGCATCTATATAGGTGGAGCTATGTTCTTTGGAATATTTTAAAGCATTAACAAGAAGATTCATTACAACTTGTTCAAATCGTACAGGATCCAAGTCAAGATAAATACTGTCCTTACACTTTAAATTCAACTTTACTCCTTTGTTGACAAAGGCAGGTAAGATTTTATCATAAATGGATTCTAAAAAGGTGTAGAGATGTATTCTTTCCTTATTAATTGTAAACTCATTTTGATCCAGCTTTGCCAGTTCAAATAATTCTTCTAGCAGCGTTTTGAGGCGTTCTCCTTCTTCTTTAATAATTTTTAAATAATGGGTTCTTTCTGTTTCATCAAGATCAGACCGGCTGGCAATATCCGCATAACCCTTCACATACGTTAATGGAGTGCGAAGCTCATGAGAAATACTTGCTAAGAATTCGTTTCTTTCTCTTTTTAAGTAATTCAAATCATTGGCCAACGTTTGAATGGATGTTGAAAGCTCGCCTAATTCATCCTTTGACCGTACAGGGAGTTTGACTGAAAAATCACCTGTACTTAACTTTTTCGTTGCCTCTATCATGGAGATTAGCGGCTTTGTTAAAGCCTTAGATAAAAAGTAAACTGTAAATAACATAAAAACTAAAATTAATGCAGAGGCCAGAAGAAAATGTTGATTTAGCTCAGAGATTAATTTTTGAACATCGTTCGTTTTTTTGAACATATACACATAGCCTTCATGTTCGATCCCGCCGTTAAATTCAGTTACAGTTGAAATATACTTTTCATTTCTCCAATCGGGTTGAAGAACCAGCCCTTTACGGGGGATGTGCTTAATCGGTATTTTTAAAGTATGTTTGATGCTTTTATCAAGCGGACCGGACGCAAGGATGATCTTTCCTTTTAAATCCGTAATGACCACTTCAGTATCGGTATTTGTTTCCATCAGACCGATATGATGAAGGGTGGAAGGGTCTGAAGAGATTTCTAATACATCACGATGATTGTTTCCCCTTGCTTGAAGGGATCGTAATTCTTGGCTAACACGGGATTGTATGACGTGGCTGTGCAGGTATAGCATTGAAATCATTTCCACTAAGAAAGTACATATAAAGAACCATAAACCTAACTTTAAAGAAATTTTCATTTTGACCATCCATCTAGTTAATAATTCTAGTTTACTATTAATTTTTGCATAAACTGTGCAGACTGTGAATAAATAGCAGGAAATTTTGTTGTTGATGTAGAAAATAAAGAGGTTATTAATTAGTAATAAGGATGGGAACTAGTATGTTAGTAAAACCAAAGAAATTGCAGCCGGGCGATCGTGTTGCAACAGTAAGTCCCTCATGGGGAGGAGCGGGAAATCCGGGACTTAGATGGAGATATGAACAAGGAGTTAAGAGATTAGAAGAAATTTTCGGACTGCAAGTGATCCCAATGCCGAATAGTTTAAAAGGGGGAGACTATCTTTATCAATATCCTCAAGCTCGTGCTGAAGATTTGATGACGGCATTCAGCGACAAAAGTATTAAAGGAATTATTGCTAATATTGGAGGGGAAGAGAGTATTCGCTTGCTTCCTTATATTGATTTTGATGTTATATATAGAAATCCGAAAATTTTTATGGGTTACTCTGATGTGACGATTTCTCATTTATTTTGCCATAAAGCAGGAATTTCTTCTTTCTACGGTCCGGCTATTTTAACCGACTTTGCCGAAAACGTTGAAATGGACCCATATACGATTAACATGGTGAATCGGACACTCTTTTCTAATGAGATTATTGGCGAAATTCAACCGGCAAAAGAATGGACGAGTGAGCGTTTAGAATGGATTGAAGCTAATAAGAACAAACGGCGGACAATGCAAAAGAATACCGGATATGAATTGCTACAAGGTTCAGGCATCGTCCAAGGACGATTGATTGGCGGGTGTATGGAAGTACTCGAGTTTGCAAAAGGAACAGAAATTTGGCCCGAGGAAAAGTATTGGGAAAATAGCATTCTTTTCTTTGAAACGTCCGAAGATCAGCCAGAACCAACTTATATCAGGTATTGGTTAAGGAATTATGCCGCACAAGGGATTCTGCAGAAAGCAAAGGGGATTATTTTTGGGAAACCAAAAGATGAGAAGTACTATGAAGAATATAAACATGAAATACTGAAGGTTATGAAGGAATATGCTTTAGAAGAATTGCCGATTCTTTATAATCTTAATTTTGGTCATACAGAACCAAAGTTTATTTTGCCTTATGGTGCAATGGCCGAAATAGATTGCACAAAGGTGACATTCTCTATTTTGGAAAGCGGAGTGGAATAAATAATTGAAAGTCGCGATCATAAAGGGAAAGTTCTGATTAGAGTATGCTGGGGATCCCTAAAATAATACGGGCTACCCGTTAGCCGAAACATTGACTTATTGGATCGCCGTACATACTGTCATTATTCATTTCCCGATCTCAGGATATGTTTCCGTTTTTTAGGTGGTTTGTCTGTCTTCAAGTGTTCAAACTTTAATAATTTTGCATGCCCAGGAATGATTCGAAAGGTCAGCCGGTCTTTGCCAAGAGAAACATGAGGACCTACATTAGTGCGTTTGACACTGATGACATCGACTGAGTATGGATACACGCTCGGGTAATCAGTGATCAATCTTGAATAGTACTTATAGATCGGCTTCTGAATCTCCGGTAAAAGCAGGGAAACGAACATGTTATGGTACAGTTCTTCACGTGACTTTTCAGGCGGCTTCGAAATTGCAGCGAAACTAGCCGAATGGTTTGAGAAGAAGATCATGAACGCTAATAAGGCAGCTGAAATTACCTTTTTCATATGTATTATCCTTCCCTTGGGCAAATTATAAGGCGAAATAAAAAGGTGTACAGCGTTCAATGTTGGAAAAACAACTCAGAGTGACTTAATCACGCATGGCTCCTGCCTCCTGAGAGGTCATTGCACCTTGCCCTTCATTTATATCTTTTTGAATTTCCTGTTTTACTTTTTGTGCATCTGTTCCGGCAAATTCCGGTTTCATAATAGAACGCAAATTCCCTTTTGCTGTTGATTCTGTTGCATAGTAGTAGTTCACCTCAACTTTTTATTTAACAACCTTATTATTTACAAAAAAACTCGGTATATCCCGGGAGATTAAGTCCTTTTAATTTAGTAACCCGGTAGAGATATTGCTGTATTGATTTTGGAAAAATAATTGAATAAACTATTGGTAATTATCAAACAAAGGCAATGAAGAGAAAAAGTAAAATGATGTTGTTTTTCGACAGAGAGCTTCGGTAGCTGAAAAGAAGCAAAAACAGTCATTTGAACAATGGCCTCTGAGCTCCGTTCTGAATGTACCTTTGGTATGAGTAGGATACGGCGAGTTTTGGCACTCGTTATCAATGTCACAGTATAAGAGCATACAGCTTAATGTACTTGTCGAGGCAAATGGTGTGAATCATTTGTAAATTAAGGTGGTACCGCGTGGAAATTCAAACCTCGCCCTTAACGATTGAAGTTAAGGCGGGGTTTTTTGTTTTCAATATGAAAAGGAGGTTTTATTGATGAGTATTTTTATTGGCGGAGCATGGGCATATGCGAACGGCTCATTACATCTTGGGCATATTTCAAGTTTGTTGCCGGGAGATATTCTGGCAAGATATTACCGCTTAAAAGGGGAAAAAGTTTTATATGTTTCCGGAAGTGACTGTAATGGAACCCCCATTACCATCCGGGCAAAACAAGAAGGAGTCAGCCCGAAAGAAATTGCCGATCGGTACCATAAAGAATTTGAAGACTGTTTTTCAAGATTAGGATTCTCATACGATATCTATACAAGAACCGATACAGCCCATCATGAAAAAATAGTTCAAGAAATATTTATGGATTTACTTCAAAAAGGACTGATTTATAAAAAAGACATAGAGCAGACGTATTGTGAATATGATCAGCAATTTTTACCTGACCGCTATGTGGAGGGGATTTGTCCGCATTGCGGGGCAGTGGCTCGCGGAGATCAGTGTGATGCATGTTCAAGTGTGTTAGAGCCGCTTGAATTGCTGGAGAGGAAATGCAAAATTTGCGGGAATTCTCCTACAACAAGAAAAACAGAGCATTTTTATTTCTCACTAAGTTCGTTCCAACGTCTTTTAGAAGACTATACACAAGCAGCTGAAACGAATACACTCTGGCGAGAAAATGCGATTTCCTTAACGAAACGTTACTTAAAGGAAGGATTGCAGGATCGGGCGGTTTCAAGGGATTTGCCAATTGGTGTAAGTGTTCCGGTTAAGGGGTATGAAGATAAGAAAATCTATGTTTGGATTGAGGCAGTTTCAGGATACTACACGGCAAGCAAGCTCTGGGCGAAGGAAACGAAGCAGGATGATGCAACGTTCTGGAATACTTTGGTCAAATCCTACTATGTTCATGGGAAAGATAATATCCCATTCCACTCGATCATATGGGCAGCTATTCTTGCTGGCCTAGGAAAAGAACCATTGCCAACCCATATTGTTTCAAACGAATATTTAACCTTAGAAAAGAAAAAATTGTCCACCAGCAAAAATTGGGCCGTTTGGGTTCCAGATATTTTAGAGAGATATGATCCCGACTCAATCCGATATTTCTTAACGATTAACGCACCGGAGAATCGGGATGCTGATTTTTCTTGGAAAGAATTCATTTATAGCCATAATAGTGAGTTATTAGGGGCATATGGGAATTTTGTCAATCGGACATTAAAATTTATTGAAAAATCCTTTGCTGGTGTGATTCCTGAAAAGGCGATTACTTCGAATATTCAAGACAGAGTGAATCAATTATATGATGTTACAGGGGATTGCATTGAAACGGCTTCCTTCAAACAAGGTCTAGAAAAAGTATTTGAACTTGTCAGATTCTCGAATAAATATTTCGATGAAAGGCAGCCTTGGAGGCAGATTAAGGAGGATCCGGAGGCTTGCAAACAAACTTTGGCAGATTGTGTATACCTGATTGCAAATCTGCCTCATATCCTTTCTCCATTTCTTCCTTTTTCAAGCAGAAAAGTGAAAGACATGCTAAACATAACAGAAACGGAGTGGCGAGCGTTTTTGGTAACATCACAGCATGTGTCAAATATAGAGCCGCTGTTTGAGCGAATAGACTCAGTAAGAATCGAAGAGGAACTCGACAGGCTAAACCAACAGTTAGTATAAAGACCTGATCCAACTAGTCAGATCAGGTCCTGTCATTATTTTTTAGGCTTCTATCGCTTTAGGCTGCTGGTAAACTTCTTTTTCCAGTTCGCCTGTTATTCTGCTGGTTAAGAGTCCGGCTGTCATGCTGCCGCTGACATTTAGTGCTGTACGTCCCATGTCAATAAGAGGTTCAACCGATATCAGCAGTCCAACAATCGCAATTGGAAGATTTAAGACAGATAATACGATCAGAGCGGCAAAAGTAGCTCCGCCGCCTACACAGGCAACGCCGAACGAACTGATGGCTACAACCAATATAAGTGTAATAATATAGGACGGACTTGCCGGATTGAACCCTGCAGAAGGAGCAACCATGATTGCCAGCATTGCTGGATAAATCCCTGCGCAGCCGTTTTGACCGATGGAGAGGCCGAACGAAGCAGCAAAGTTGGCAATCCCTTCAGACACGCCAAAGTCTTTTGTCTGTGTTTTGATATTTAACGGAAGTGTGCCGGCACTTGTACGTGAGGTAAAGGCAAAAGTTAGGGCTGGCAATGCCTTTTTTACATATTGAACCGGGCTTAACTTCGCAAAGCTTAACAAGATAAGATGGACGATAAACATGCAAATTAATGCCACATAGGAGGCAATAACAAATTTGCCTAATTTGGCAATGGCCGCATAGTCACTAGTTGCCGTAACCTTTGTAATAAGAGCCAGGACACCATATGGCGTTAAGCGGAGGATGAGCGTAACAACCCGCATAATAATAGCGTAGAAAGTATCAATAATTTTTGCAAAGAATTCTCCGTGTTCAGGATCCTTTCGTTTAACCCCAAGATAGGCAATGCCGATAATGGCGGCAAAAATAACGACAGCTATCGTAGAAGTTGGGCGGGCCCCCGTTAAATCTTGGAATGGATTGCTTGGCAATAATTCCAAGATTTGCTGCGGAATGGTCATATTTTTTACACCGACCACTTTTTGCTGTAATTCAGCATTTCGGGCAGCTTCTGCGCCTCCTTGGCTTAAATGAATTCCTTCAAGCCCAAATCCAAGTGCTGATCCGATGCCGAGAGCTGCAGCAATAGCTGTTGTTCCAAGCAGAATGCCAATCAAGAGAAAACTGATTTATCCGATATTTTTCGTCAGTTTCAACTTGGTAAAGGCACCGACAATCGAAATGAATACAAGCGGCATAACAACCATTTGTAACAGTTTGACATAACCTGTACCCATGATATTAAACCAATCAATCGATTTAACCGTAACAGCCGACGTCGTTCCATAGATGAAATGAATTACAAAACCAAAGATTACACCTAGTCCTAATGCAGTAAAAACGCGTTTTGAAAATGATACATGCTTTTTTTGCAACATAAATAAACCTAATATAAGAATCAATAAAATGGCAATATTAATTATGATTAGAAATGTCTCCATCCCAATCCCCCCTTTAAGTAATAATATGATAAAAGTATATTACATTATTCCTACTTTTAAGGTTGGAATTATAGGATATTAGATTGGAACCCGAGATAGTTAAAATAATGATTGTCAAAATACAGAACACTTGTTAAAATGTTGTTAAAGATGACGAGGGCGATGGAGTTCGCCGTAAATGCTAACAACAGCTAATGACTCCTACCAGAAGTTCTGGTAGGGGTTTATTTATTTTATAGAATTTTATAAGTTTTGACTTCGAAAATTGTCCAGTGCAAGCGACCTAGCTCC
>NZ_BCUZ01000109.1 GCF_001591485.1 Neobacillus fumarioli NBRC 102428
ACTAGTTGTCCCCTCTGCCTTGGAAAGTTCCGAGGCAGACGCTGCATCCGTCTTCTGCTGGCCCGCTTCCTGTGCTTCCTTAGCCTGCCGTTTGGCAAGTGCTGCAGCTTTTGCCTTCGCTGCCGCTTCCCGCTTTAATTGTTCAAGATCCTTTTCTCCGCTCATGCTATGTCACCTTCTTCCCAGTCTTCGCTTCATAACGAATCTTTTCCTTTAATTTATTGATTCCATAAATTAAAGCTGCCGGGTTTGGAGGACACCCAGGAATATAGACATCAACAGGTACAATTTGGTCAACACCTTTTACAACGGAATAGGATTTCACATACGGACCGCCTGCTGTTGCACAGGAACCCATCGCAATTACCCATTTCGGTTCCGGCATCTGGTCATATAGCCTGCGCAGTAACGGAGCCATTTTTTTCGTAACAGTTCCAGAGACAATCATACAGTCCGACTGGCGAGGGGATGGTCGGAAGAACGATCCAAATCGGTCCAAGTCATAGTGCGAGGCACCAACACCCATCATTTCAATGGCACAGCAAGCCAGACCAAATGTAACCGGGTAAATCGAACTACTCCTGGCCCAGCCCTTCACTTGCTCCAGTGTTGTCAAAAATACATTTCTCTTTAACTCTTCCATTTCGCCAGGTAAAATGGCTTCTACATTTAAATCCATCGAAGCACCTTCTTTTTCCAAGCATATACTAAGCCAATCAATAACATCATCACAAAAATAACCATTTCAGTTAATGCAAAAATCCCCAGCCGGTCATAGGCGACTGCCCACGGATATAAAAGAACCGTTTCTACATCAAAAATCACAAACATTAGGGCAAAAATATAATAGCGGACATTGAACTGTACACGGGAATCGTGAAACGGTTCAACACCGCTCTCATATGTGGTTTGCTTCGCTTCGCTCGGTTTATACGGGCGCAGGAGCTTACCTAAATATAATGCCACAACTGGCAGCAATACCCCGAGACATAGGAACACAAAAACGATCAGGTAATTATTCTGATATACATTTAAAAGTTCCATGTCGATCCCCTCCATTGTTGTAAATTTTGAAATTAATAAAAAATTGTAATCGAATTCATTATAGCATTGTTATAAACCTATGTCGACAAGCCTTTCCCGTAAAAATGGTATACATGACAAACTTAAGCAATATTGTTAATAGGCATTAGCCTTTGGTAGCCTTCCCTACCATCATATTCTTCATAAATGGATTCATTCGGTTTTTAACAAAACTAGTCCTAACTTACTGATCACAGATCTCTTTTCAAAGACCATATTTCCCGTAAAATACAAAAACCCCTCCGATTTATCGGAGAGGCTTTTAAATATCTTAAAATTTTCCTTCTGCTATCGTGATTCGATTCATTGCGCGCTTTAACGCAATCTCCGCGCGTTTGAAATCGATGTGCTCTTGATGCTGCTGATTCAGGCGCTGCTCAGCACGCTCTTTTGCTCTTTGGGCACGTTCGACATCAATATCGGATGCTCTTTCAGCTGCCTGTGCCAACACGGTCACTTTATCTGGACGAACTTCTAAGAATCCGCCGCTGACCGCAATCACTTCATCCGTTTTACCATTCTTCTTCAGACGGACAGAAGTAATTTCAAGCGGGGCAACCAACGGAATATGGCCAGGCAAAATTCCCAGTTCTCCGCCTTTGCCTCTTGTACTCACCATTTCTACATCTGATTCATACACCGGACCATCGGGAGTAACAACACTGACTTTAATCGTCTTCATTTTTTACCCTCCTGGTGCCGCTTAAACTTCTACACCCATGCGTTTTGCGGCCTCAACCACTTCTTCAATGCGGCCGACAAGACGGAATGCATCTTCTGGAAGATGGTCGTATTTTCCTTCAAGGATTTCTTTAAATCCGCGAACTGTTTCTTTAACTGGTACGTATGAACCAGGCTGACCAGTGAACTGCTCAGCCACGTGGAAGTTTTGTGATAAGAAGAATTGGATACGGCGCGCACGGTGTACGACCAACTTATCCTCATCAGAAAGTTCGTCCATACCGAGGATCGCGATAATATCCTGTAATTCACGATAACGCTGCAATGTTTGCTGCACTTGACGGGCAACATTGTAATGCTCTTCGCCAACAATCTCAGGCGCCAATGCGCGTGATGTTGATGCAAGCGGGTCCACCGCAGGGTAGATCCCCATCTCGGAAAGCTTACGCTCAAGGTTCGTCGTTGCATCCAAGTGTGCGAAGGTTGTCGCCGGAGCCGGGTCTGTGTAGTCGTCGGCCGGTACGTAAATCGCTTGAATCGATGTAACAGAACCTTTATTTGTAGACGTAATCCGTTCTTGCAATTTACCCATTTCTGTTGCTAGTGTCGGCTGATAACCTACTGCAGATGGCATACGTCCTAATAAGGCGGAAACCTCAGAACCTGCCTGAGTGAAACGGAAGATGTTATCGATGAAGAACAACACGTCTTGTCCTTGCTCATCACGGAAATATTCAGCCATTGTCAAACCAGTCAGGGCAACGCGCATACGGGCACCTGGCGGCTCATTCATTTGTCCGAATACCATCGCTGTTTTCTTAATAACGCCGGAATCCGTCATTTCCCAGTAAAGGTCATTCCCTTCACGAGTACGTTCACCAACCCCTGCGAATACGGAAATACCACCGTGCTCTTGAGCGATGTTATGGATCAATTCTTGGATTAATACCGTTTTACCTACACCGGCACCACCGAATAGACCGATCTTTCCACCCTTGATATATGGAGCAAGCAAGTCTACTACTTTAATACCAGTTTCTAAAATTTCTACTTGTGTTGATAGTTCATCAAATTTAGGCGCATCACGGTGAATTGGATCCCGACGCTCGCTAGCCGGAATCTCTTCTTTCAAGTCAATGACATCGCCTAAAACGTTAAATACACGCCCAAGTGTCGGATCCCCAACAGGTACCGAAATCGGTGCACCAGTGTCCACTACTTCCAAACCGCGCATTAAACCATCTGTAGAAGACATCGCAATCGTCCGAACTGTATCATCACCTAAATGAAGGGCTACTTCAAGCGTTAAGTTGATATCAACTTCTGATTCATTCCGCGCTTTATAGTTAATTTTTAATGCGTTATAGATCTCTGGCAGATGACCGTTATCAAACTTAACGTCAACAACCGGACCCATAATCTGAACAACGCGTCCTGTGTTCATTATTTTCCCTCCTAACTTACTCGTTTGAAACTAACCAAGCCCCGGGGCTTTTGTAAAAGAATAATTTCAGCTAAGTTAAAGCAATTGATGCTATTCTAACGCTGCCGCACCGCCGACAATTTCGGTGATTTCCTGTGTAATCGCCGCCTGGCGGGCACGGTTGTACATAAGCGTATAATTTCGAATTAATTCTTTCGCATTATCGGTTGCATTTCTCATCGCCGTCATCCGGGCTGCGTGTTCACTTGCTTTACTGTCCAACAACGCGCCGTAAATCAGACTTTCTGCATATTGCGGCAGGAGGACTTCTAAAATTTCCTCTGCAGACGGCTCAAATTCGTAGGAAGTCAATTTTGAAGTAGTCGCAATTTCCGATAATGGAAGCAGCTTCTTCTCTGTTACAGCTTGAGAAATAGCACTAATATAATGGCTGTAATAGATATAGATCTCATCAAACGTTCCATCCGAAAACATACCGACCGTACTGCTCGCCATATTTTTGATATCCGCGAAAGAAGGCTGATCGTTAACTCCAACATACTCTAAAGCGACATTATACCCTCGCTTGGCGAAAAAATCGCGGGCAACGCGACCTATCGCAATAATCGCAAACTCATCATTGGATTGATGACGCTTCTTGATCTCTTGCTGGACGCGGCGGATGACGTTGCTGTTATAAGCACCAGCCAATCCGCGGTCTGATGTGATGACAATATAACCAGTCTTCTTTACAGGGCGAGCTTTCAGCATCGGATGGGAACTGCCTTTGGTGGCAGCGGCAATAGAAGCCGTTACCTCCTGGATTTTCTCCATATATGGAACAAATGACTTGGCATTAACAACCGCACGGTTCCATTTTGCAGCAGACGTCATCTCCATTGCTTTGGTAATTTGACTCGTCTTTTTTGTGGAATTGATCCGAGTTTTGATATCACGTAATGATGCCATTGATTCTCACCACCCTCTTTCAAAGAATGTAAGACCGGCATCTCCCGATAAGAAACGAGAGTGCCCGTACCTTACTAAAGCTTGTCAGAATAACATAAAGTATGAACCTTAACCCATGAAAGGCGGGGTTCTCTTTATGTCAGACCTTATTCGGAAGCTGAAAACGTCTTTTTAAATTCGTTAATGGCAGACGCCATGTCTTCATCCGAAGGAAGATCCTTCGTGGTGGTAATATGGTCTAAAATTTCTTTGCGATTGTGATCTAACCAAGTAAGGAATTCTGCTTCAAAACGGCGAATATCCTGTAATGGAATATCATCAAGGAAACCGCGTGTTAACGCATAAAGTATCGCAACTTGCTTTTCTACTGGAAGCGGCTTGTGAAGGTCTTGTTTCAACACTTCAACGGTACGGGCACCGCGGGCAAGCTTCGCTTGTGTTGCTTTATCCAAGTCGGAACCGAATTGGGCAAATGCTTCCAATTCACGGTAAGATGCTAAGTCAAGACGCAATGTACCGGAAACTTTTTTCATTGCCTTGATTTGTGCAGAGCCGCCTACACGGGATACGGAAAGACCTGCGTTGATCGCTGGACGAACACCAGAGAAGAAGAGGTCTGATTGTAAGAAAATTTGTCCATCGGTGATGGAAATAACGTTTGTTGGAATATAAGCAGAAACGTCGCCTGCCTGTGTTTCAATAAACGGTAAAGCAGTAATCGAGCCTGCACCAAGGTCATCGCTCAATTTCGCAGCACGTTCAAGTAAGCGAGAATGCAGATAGAATACATCCCCTGGATACGCTTCACGACCTGGAGGACGGCGAAGCAATAGGGAAAGCTCACGATAAGCAGCCGCTTGTTTGGATAAGTCATCGTAAATAACTAATACGTGTTTACCGGCATACATAAATTCTTCCGCCATGGTAACACCCGTATATGGTGCCAAGAATAATAGCGGTGCAGGCTGGGAAGCAGATGCCGTTACAACGATTGTATATTCTAATGCTCCATACTTGCGAAGTGTTTCAACTGCATTTCGAACCGTTGATTCTTTTTGGCCAATCGCCACATAAATACAAATCATGTTTTGACCTTTTTGGTTCAGAATTGTATCGATGGCAACAGATGTTTTACCTGTTTGACGGTCACCGATAATTAATTCCCGTTGGCCGCGTCCGATCGGTACAAGCGCGTCGATTGCTTTGATACCGGTTTGCAGCGGCTCATGAACAGATTTCCGAGACATAACGCCTGGAGCAATGACTTCTACCGGGCGAGTTTTTGTTGTATGAATTGGACCCATTCCGTCTACAGGTTGTCCCAATGGGTTCACAACACGTCCGATCAGTTCCTCACCTACCGGTACCTCCATGATGCGTCCTGTGCGGCGGACCTCATCGCCCTCACGGATATCGGTGAAAGGTCCAAGGATGACGATCCCGACGTTATTTTCTTCAAGGTTTTGTGCCATTCCCATAACGCCGTTTGAGAATTCGACAAGTTCTCCGGCCATGCAGTTGTCAAGGCCATGAACACGTGCGATACCGTCACCGACAGAGATAACTGTACCGACATCAGTCACTTGAATTTCTGCCTGATAGTTTTCAATTTGCTTCTTTATCAGTGCACTGATTTCTTCAGCTTTGATACTCATGAGTTTCACCCCTAGTCTTTCAAATCTTAAGTTAACAATGTACGTTCTAAACGGTTCAACTTGCCTCGTAATGAACCATCATATATACGGTTTCCGATGCGGAGCATAATGCCTCCAAGGAGATCGGAATCTACAATATTTTCAATGTTCAGTGATTTTTTGCCTACTTTTTCGGCAAATACGGCAGAAATGGCTTCACGTTCGCTGTCTGTCAGCGGGCGGACGCTGTAGACTTTCGCGTCGGCAATTCCCATTTCTTCATTAGCCAGTTCAATAAATTGGCCTGCAACTTCGACGATTTCGCTTTCCCGATGACGGTCAACAAGGAGCAACAGTGTATTCAACACATATACATTAACTGACGCAAAAGCTTGTCTTAAAAGATCTTTCTTCTGATCAATTGTAAGTTTGGAAGATTTCAAAACAGCTTTCAGATCATGATTGTATTGTAAAACTTCTCTGACGACTCGAAGTTCTTCTTCTACTTCATTAAGAATCTGCTGTTCCTTGGCAATTTGAAACAGGGCGGAAGCATAGCGTTTCGCTACGATAGAGTTGCTCATCGCCGTTCTCCTGCCTCTTGTATATACTCACTGATCAATTTATCTTGGTCAGCCTGGGTCAATTCTTTTTCAATCACTTTCGAGGCGATTAATACAGAAAGCTGTGCTACTTGTTCGCGAATAGCAGCAACCGCTTTTTCTTTTTGCTGGTCAATTTCCATTTTCGCCGCTTCTTTGATCCGCTCAGCCTCAGAACGGGCCGCATTAACGATTTCTTCCCGTTGAATTTCGCCTTGCTTTTTCGCGTTTTCAATTAAGTTTTGTGCTTCACTGCGAGCTTCTTTTAAAAGATTTCTTTGTTCTTCTAATAATTTTTTTGCTTCTGCATGACTTACTTCTGCAGCGTTAATTTCATTTGCAATATGGTCTTCCCTTTGTTTCATGATGCCCATTAACGGACCCCATGCTACTTTTTTCAGAATCGCTAGTAAAATGATAAATATGATTAACTGGTATAAGATATCTCCAGTATTTATATGGGCACCGCCTTCGGCTGCACCCAAGACGAGATTGTTCAAAAACACCCTGGGTTCACTCCTTTCAAGAGTCTATTTAACACTAACAAAAAACAGACATAAATGAATGGCGAAGGTTTTCTTGACATCCACTTCGCCATTTGGAGCCTTTCAATTTTAGCGGTTTAAAACCATGAAAGCGACAACGACACCGATAATCGGCAGTGCTTCTACTAGACCAATTCCGATAAACATGTAAGTTTGTAGTAATCCGCGTGCTTCTGGCTGACGGGCAATACCTTCAACTGTACGACCTACAACAAGACCGTTACCGATACCTGCACCTACTGCTGCTAATCCTGCTGCAATTGCTGCTGCTATAAGATTCATTTTTAAGTTCCTCCTTAAAATGTAAGAAATTATTTTTATATTTTGTGCTCAAAAAATGAACAGGAAATCTTAATGATCATGACTTACTTTGTGCGATAGATAAACCATTGTCAGCATAGTGAAAATATAGGCTTGAACCGAGCCGACAAAGATTGAAAAACCTTGCCAAATGAAAGTTAACGGCGCTGCTGCAATAAAACCAACAACATTGACTTTCGCTAAGCCGCCTACTAAAAGAGATAGGAGCAATTCACCAGCGAAAATGTTACCGTAAAGCCGCAGACCAAGCGTTAATGTATTGGCGAATTCCTCAATAATCTTAATTGGAAACAATAAGGTAAACGGGCTGACGAATCCTTTTCCGTATTCCTTGGCTCCCTTTAATTTAACACCATAATAATGTGTAAGCCCCATAATCGTTACAGCCAATGTCATCGTAACCACCGGGTCAGCAGTCGGGGATCTCCACCATTCGTTTCCATTAATGGTGATCAAAAAAGGAAGACCAAGCATATTTGACACGAAAATATACATGATTAGTGTGATCCCGAGGATGTGGAATCTTCCTCCATCCTTCCAGTCCATCGTGCTGTTGATAATTCCTTTAACAAAATCCATTACCCATTCCAGGAAGTTTTGCATTCCGGTTGGTTTCATCGCCAATTTCCGAGTGGAAACGATCGCGATAATGAGAACTATGATACTGGCAACTGTAATCATTAGGATATTTGTTAAATTAAAATAAAGGCCCAGGAATTTGACTTGTTGAGCTCCTTCCACATTAACTCACCTCACTTCCTATTTTTTTTTGAACAAAAAAGGGCATGAATTAGATAATCTATCATAATGACAATATAATTTGTCATTAGTCCCATTACAACATAAATTATTGCAAAATAGTGCGGCCATTTTATGGATATAAGAATTGGGATGGCTGCCATCGATAATCTGGACAAAGATCCGAATGATCGAACCTTTTTTCCGTTTGTGATGGATTTATCAAACTTTTTCATTTTTAAAAACAGCATCATTAAAATAATAAGACTAAATGATGTCCCAAGAATCAATCCTAAAAAGGCTCTATGATATGAAGTGAACCCCCATCCTAAAACATAAACAGCCAACAGATAAAACATCCATTTACAAGCCCGCTTGTACATTTCTTGAAATTCTGGCATATTTAATTAATCTCCTGAAAAATGGTCACGGATTGTTCGTATCGTAGAATACGTTCCTGATGCTACCCCTAGTAACAGTCCGACTATTAAGAAAATTGGCTCTGTCCCCCATTGATGATCTGCCCATCTGCCAGCAAAAATACCGACAAGAATGGAACCTGCTAATTGGGAAACGATTAAGGATGCTAAAGCCATGGCTTTAAATGGGTGGCGGTTTTTTTTCACGGTAAATCATCCTCACTATCAGAGAATGAGCAGCGGACTAGAAGTTATTCCAGGAAAGATGAAAAAGCATTTTATTGTCAAATGAAAATTTAATGAAAACCTTATCATCCATATCCTTTGTTAGCATACAATAGGCACCATCTAATGTCAATGACTTTTGTGCGAATTATGCTACTATCAAATTCTTAATTTCTCTACGTTTTTAATGTACCATTTCACAATCTAATTGTATTGCAAAACTCGACTATTTTTTGTCCAATTTGTGAACATTTTGTGAAATTTAGATGAGAAATTTCATGAGAATCTCATTTTAAGAGAAAAGCCCCCACATGCATCTCACTGTCCACCTGAGGCGGACAATTGTCCACGGATGGTGTCAGGGGGCTG
>NZ_BCUZ01000110.1 GCF_001591485.1 Neobacillus fumarioli NBRC 102428
CCAAAAAACCTGCAGATTTCTCATCATCTGCAGGCTGAAAAAGTTACCAATAAATACTTAATGAATATCCATCATAAGCAATGTCTTCGTTCTCTAATGTCCCGTTCATCACCTGCTGGACCGTACTGCTTAGTTCAGCAGGCGTACTGTTATAGCCGAGATCCACAGCAATCGTTTCCAGCAAATTCGCATATTGCCCATTGCCTTCAACGGCATGAGTATCTGAACTTTGATTAAAATAGCCAATATATTCATTGTTTTTGAAGATGTTATAAGAACCTTCATCACCTGGTTTTGCAATCGCGCCGGATGATGCGATATCCTGTAAAGCTTTTGATACTGCAGCATTAGGAGCCGGTACCTTTGGAGCCCAATAAATGCTTAATGTTTTACCATCGTCTATTACACCATCATTATATACATGCTTGCTTTGTACTTGATCAACCAAACTCTTTAATTCTTGGGCATTTGCATGAAAGCCGAGATCTAAAGCCAATGTTTCCAACAATGTTGTAAATTGGTTGCTTCCTTCAATATATCCCTCTATAGGGTCAAAGTCTCCAATATATACATCATTTTTATATATATTATACGTTCCATCACTTTGTGCTTTTACAGTGGCTCCGAATGCAGCTGCATCATTAATGGCCTGCTCAACAGGTGTTGCCGGTGTATTTGGAACCACTGCTCCATCACTGCCAAGTTTTTTTCCATCTACTATTGTATTGACAGCCATGGCGCCTGAGCTAGTAAAATAGTATTGTTTACCCCCGATTGTCTGCCAGCCTTTTGCCATTGCTCCACTTGGCAATAAGTAATATGTAGTGTTTCCTTGTTTGAACCATCCAGTTTTCATCGCGCCTGAGGCATCAAGGTAATACCAGACACCAGATACATTTTTCCACCCTGTTGCCATGGAACCGTCAGAATTTAAATAGTACCATTTACCGCCAACTGAAACCAAGCGGTTTTCATTGCCCAAGTAGAATCAAAATAATACCATTTGCCTCCACTTAATAACCAACCAGTCGTTTTTTCTTTTGCAGTATAATAATACCAATGACCATTTACCTGCTTCCATCCCGTCAAAGTTGCAGCGGAAGCATCAACATTTGCTGCTGCGATTCCGCCTGCCAGAAGAAAAGCAAACAGGAAGGTGCTGATCCATTTTTTCACTTCATGATCCTCCATTTTTTCCATTTTTCCCAAAACTATTAATGGTTTAGCATTCTTTTTATGCCTGTACAATAAAATATTTAGTTACTAATGACTAGATTTCAAAGATTCTCGGACTATATTTTTTCCATTATTTATTAAAGTCATTTTTCCAAAAAAACTGAATAAGATATAGTGTACTCCATTATTCGAATCACTGTGGGAAGGAGGCGATATTGGATGTGGCAACTTTGGCTAACCGGCATTATTGGCATATGGTTATTCTTCTCACCTTGGATTTTCAATTTCGCTAACAACACAGGTGCTTTCTGGAACAACCTCATTTTTGGGCTCATCACCCTTATTTTGGCAATCTGGGCAGGAACGAAAGCTAAAAACAGTCCTTAGATTGTAAGTAGTTTCATTGTTTTGCAGGTTTATCTCGGAGTACATCTCCCCCTCTTTGGGGGCTTTTTTATTATTAGAAAAACGCCGGGGGGCCCACCTTTTAGATATCGATTCTCCTTGGGTAGATACCGAACATACTTCTCTTCCCGGTTGCAATGACCCGATTGACGTACAAACCTTGCTTTTTTTCGCGGCTTCCGGTTTTAATCGCCTTGATTGACGCACGAACCTTGTTTCTTTTCTCGCCTTCCGGTTTCAATCCCCTTGATTGGTGCACAATTCTCACTTCTCTTCTTGTCCTTCCGGTTCTAATCCCCTTGATTGGTGCACGAACTTTGTTTCTTTTCTCGCCTTCCCGTTCCAATCCCCTTGATTGGTGCACGAACCTTGTTTCTTTTCTCGCCTTCCTGTTTCTATCGCCTTGATTGGCGCACATAGTCAAATGCCGCTTAAATTAACTAGTTGAACAAGTCAGTCTTACAATTTCTTATTGAAAAGGGTTAAGGATAAACGTTCTGTTACTTTTATTTCTTTTGTTATAGAGAATCCATTTTTTTGATAAAAATTGATTGCAGGTATATTTTTAGAACCCGTTGATACAATAATGGTTTCCAATCCTGTCTCATTAGTTTGAACGAAATCTAATAACCGGTTAGCAATCCCTTTTCTAAAATGTTTTGGATGTACAAACAATCGATGGATATCCATTACTCCATTTTCGATTTTTATGGATATGACTCCACTTAATTCCTCATTTATATAATAGCCATAGAATGTTTCTCCACATTGTTGTAACGTGTCAACTGTATCTTTTAATGGCGGTATTTCATCCGAACCAATTAATTCTGCTTCTACCTTATAAGATGCGATCTGAATGTTTAATACTTCTTTCGCTAATTTTGGATTGGTAAGATCAATTTTTTTAATCAAATTATTTCTCTCCATACACGGTATTTTATTTGGCACTGGCAAGAATTTATTAGAATACTCGAATAAAAATGATAACTATCCTCATAACATAGAAGCTTTTTTAAGCAATTCCTAAAAAGTAAAGCATTTACAACGACAAAGTACAAAATGGATGCAAAATTATATCCGTTTTTGCCGATGTAAAGGAACTAGAAAGAAGCCAATAGTCCTGCTCTAATAGTGATAAAGAGCATGATCCAACCCATAATATCAGTTCCAAAATTTTATAAGATTCCTAAATTAATTTTACCATGATTTGTTCAGCGAAAATATCCATTTGTATAAATTTCTTGGTTAATCGATGTGCTTTTGATCAAATTGGCAAATCGCGAACGCCACGAATAGGGAGACTGAACATGCAGCTAAACAAACAAACCATAGCACTAATCCATAATGACTTAGATGGAAATGAGGAAGTTCTACTGTCATTATCAGGGAAAACGGCACCATCTAATCCAATGCTAAAGTTTCTTCCAGAGGTGTCTTGGCTAACCAAAGAGAACATGCCCATCCTTTTTGTCTTAACGAACCACCGGATATTGGTATATAGAAGTCCCGTTTATCAATCAATAACATTCTCCTATTCAATTAATCTAACTGAAATATCCACTTTTAAAGATATAAGCGGACCATTAAACGGAGGTATTCAATTTACATTAAAAGACAATCAGACATATAAATTTATATTTAAAAAGCACCGTATTAACGAAATCATCACTCACCTTCAAAATAAGGCATTGAATTCTTGATAAAATAAGGTCCGATATGAGTTGAACTATGGTTGGATATAGTATAAAAAGGCACGCTTCGGTGTGCTCTTTGTTGTGAAAAAACTCCCCGTAGGCTGGGAGTCATTGAAATATAGTTAAAAAGCCGATAGGTGTTGAAGAGATTCCTACTATAATAGTTATTTCTGTTCCCAAACACGTAGAAAGCATATATTCAAAACTACCAATATGGCAAAAAACATTGCTTAAGTTGCAATTCCAAATATTATCAATTCAAGACACAACCTTTTCATTCCCCGTACTGGAATTGAAGCTTTCGGAGATACAAATGTCCCCCAAATAATGGCTAGTAAAAGTGGAGAACCTATACCAAGTAAAACCTTAACCATATATCCCTGATCTGTATGAAATCCCCAATAACCTAAAGAAACTAACGCACAAATTTCTAATATGAAACGAATGGCCAGATGAATTCCCATATGATCCCCTTTTGTTTCCTTATTATTTTTAATTAAAATTCTAATTGTTGGTAAATTCACCGTTAATTTTTCAACTAGGCAAAATAAAAAGCCCTAAAGGCATTATGTTAAAGTGACTCGTTGAACTTGTTGTTCAAGGATGCTCATGTTGTTCAGGAGATCTTTGGATACTTGGCATAAGGCATCGATGGCCAGACCTTTCTCATTCGATAATTGAAAGACGATATCTTTAAACAGGGTTTCCATGTCTTTTAAAATATGGATAGCGGCTGTGTTATATAAGTGAATGTTCAAGTAATCGTCTTGATCAAATAGGGCACTGTCGATATATGGGCGCAGGCTGTCAATCAAACCCGGGAATCGGGCGATTAACCGATCCACGCCATTTTTAACTCCTCGCACCGTTTCCGCTGCTTCATCCAAAGGGGTGATCGTTTGACGAGTAAGTTCCCTTATACGATTCTCATAATCTGTAAAAAGATTTAGCAAAGTTGAGGTTAATTTACCGTATATGCCGATTGTTCCTGTTACATTTTTGATCATCGAGGAAGCAGTCTCTAGAACGAATTCAACCATCGCTAAAGTCCCCCTAATGGTTTCAAGTAAGGGAAAGGTCATTCCTTGAAGCACTTTTTTTAACTTTTAAACTCGATATCAAGCTTCATTTGTTTGATTCGCATATTTAGGGGCAGGTATTTGGAGGGCTCTAACGAATAATGGTTTGTTTTTTGAATGCTGCCAGCTTCCTGTGTAAGGCCTGATTTTAACGTAATGGCATTTGCAAGGGCCTGATCGCGGTTTGCGAAAGTAACGGCTACATCTTGGACTTGCTGCTTAAATTCTACTAGCTGTTCGGAGACTTTCTTATAATTTCGATTGATAATCTGATAATGGGCATCCATTTCCCCTACGACAGCATCGTAAAATAAATCGGTCCCACCTTTGAATAATTCTGGGATTTTTTCATGTATGATATAGCTGAAACCATTAGTTAGCTCGTCAATCTGCTTTTCTATTTGGTTGATATACCCTTTCGCCCGTTCAAATAGATGCAGAGCGTCAATATTGACATGACTAATTTGCTCAACGATTTCCATGGGCGGGGAATTTAGAATGCCATCAAGGGATTGGCAACAGCTTTCAGCTTCATTTAAAAAAGAAAGCAGCAGATCAAGTTGAGATTTAAACCGATTTCCGGTGGAGGTAATTCCTTTGAAAATGGGATTTCCAGCCTCGTATTCAAAGATGTCAGTAAATGCCATTTGGAGTTTATGCACCCGAGTTCGAAACTTCTTTGCCTCATCCCGACGATTTCATATGAATGTTTTAAATATTCCCCAGCTCTTGAGAGTTGTCGATGCACGTCAGATTCAAAACTGTGAGCCAAAATTTGCAGATTGTCTTCATTGATTTCAATCTTTTGCCGGCCGCCGTAAAGCGGCTGTCCGGTCCAAATATTGGTCATGATTTGAGAATCCGCATTAACATATGTGACTCCATAACCTGGTTGTCCTTTTTCGCCGATTGTGTAATATTGCTGGCCATCTTTCTCACTTAAATACCCTGTATGATTGGTAGCAAGCTTTGAAAATTGGGGAATCCCATTGTTGATTTGAACATGTTTTCCGGGAATGCGATCCCCGAGGCCCAAAGTTGTTTCCGTCATTGTCAGAACATCATAGATACTGAAATAGTTGGTAATATTAGAGTAGCTTTTTTTCGGATCCACCATTCCATCAGGAAGAATAAGCAGGGTCTAACGTGAACGCCTTCACCTCTGGGTGCTTAATCGCAACCGCATTTGTCGTCACACCGCCAAGCGAGTTCCCGCACACATAGGAAATTTTCTTATATTTTGCAGACATGGCATCATAGTAATCCTCTGCTGCTTGAATTTGCGCTGGAATGAACTTGCTTAATATGGAATTAGAAGCGCATTCATGCCTCATCTATAGTTATCATTATCAGTCGATAAATGATATAAATACCTAAATAACCACCGGTTGATAAGAAAAATGGATTTAGGAAAATGGAATGGATATTTGTCATAAACACTGTATGATCTTTAATGATTTCAAAAACCGACACAGCAGCAATATCTCCAAATATAATTCCTGATACAACGGCACCAAAATTAAAAACAATACTGAATCTTCTTCGGAATTTCTGTAAAAAGAACATCATTACAGGCAGCACAATGCTAGTGAGAACTAAGAAAATCTTCATAAAATCACCTTTTAGTCAGTATCCTAATTCTTAAATTTGTTCCAAAATATATTAATTAGACATACTGAGGTATCCTCGTGAGGGGGCTAATGCATAAGCTTTTTTTGAAACAATTATTTGGTTGTTTCCCGTCACTTTTATGTTCCATGGCTTAGAGGAGATCAAAACTGTTATATATATCAATATTAGGTAAAGTATTCCAATTTGGCGTTTGGAAAAAATTTTTCCATATAGGAATATAGGTGGCTTTTTATCTCCTCTTCTTCCTCCTTTTGATAAATATATTTTCCTATACCGTATTTCCCCCATTTATATCTTCTTGCTGTCTCATCCAGTTCTAATTTAGTCATTGGGTAGTTCTTTTCAATCACTTTTTTTGCTGGTTTGGTAAACCTATGTTGAATAAACTCAAATGTGATATCGTCTCTCACATCCTTCGGTAACTCTGCATCGAGACGCTCAAACAAATGATAGTACCCCTCCTCCCATCCCTCATGAAGATAGATAGGTGCCACAATGAACCCTAATGGATATCCGGCTCTTGCTACCTTTCCTGCTGCCTTAATCCGTTGCGCTAACGAAGAGGTGCCAGGCTCGAAATTTTTTATCACATAGTCTGCATTGACACTAAAACGAAATCTTGTTTTTCCATTATGTTTAGCATCCAGTAAATGATCAACATAATGAAATTTTGTCACAAAACGTAGCCTGCCATACTCTGATTTGCCAAAATGCTCAATCGCTCGCTTTAACGTATGTGTAAGATGATCGAGTCCAACTATGTCAGATGTACAAGATGCTTCAAATCGTGTAATTTCCGGTGCTCGTTCTTCCATATACCGATCAGCAGTATCTAAAATATCTTCCACATTTACATATGTACGAATGTAAGGCTTTGAACCCATTGTCGTTTGCAAATAACAATAATGGCAATGACCCATACAGCCTGTTGCAAAGGGAATTGCATATTCTGCTGAAGGCTTAGATGTATCAAACTTAAGTGTTTTTCTTACCCCAACCACTAATGTCGATTTTGCAATCCTATACCTTTTAAAATCAGTATCCCCCGGTAGGTCTCTGACTTGGTTATGAGAAGTGGTGTAGCGTATTTCCACATCCATTTTTTCAAATTTTTCCTTCAGTTTCTTACCAAGTGGATATTCCAATGCAACTGGTTCAAAGTAAACCAGCTGTGGCATAAATGGTTTATTCATGTGATAATCTCCATTCTATTTATATCCAATCTATTTATATCCAAAATACTGTTCATAGGCCTGTAACGCATCAGCCTCACTTGCGTAAACAGCCATGTCATTTGTTAGAGGATAATATGTTTCATACAGAAATATCGCCAATTCACCAGGATTCTCCGGATTATTCACAACTGCCGCTGCTTGAACATTTGCTACATCCTGTGTATGAGGATTTCGATAAAAGACGTAGACAACATCTCCTGGATTATAGGAGGTATAGTCAAAATTTACTTCCATTCCTTTTACCACCCTTTAAATATCCTTATTTTATAACGGGAAAAAACGCCAATAAGGGCGTGAAATAGTAAGTTATATTGAAGGCCTATCCGCCCTTTCAGCGTTAGGATCAGGTTGTCCGTAACCGGTAACCTTCCCCGCATGTTCCTCATGGTACTTTGACCCTGAACCCGGTTGATGATGGGATTGACCTCTTTGTTTCTCGCCATTTATACGTTGCTGGTTTGACAATATAAGCACCTCCTTGCTCATTAGGATTTGTTACTTCCCTGAAGTTATTCGAAGCATATAACAAGAGTGAAAAGTAACATTTTCCAATTACTTATTAAAAGAGCTAGATATTTTATTCTCATTTTGGTTAATAATAATACCTGACCTTTTATACAGGAGTGAAGCAAAGATGATTCAATTACAAACAGAAATTGAAGGAAAAAGAGCGTATTTTGGGGCAGTTCGAGATATCTTTCATTCTCATGGATGTAGTTTTTGTAGTAATTTTGAATATGACCAAGGGAAATTTGATGCATTGTTATGGCGTGATGGGGGAGAGTCTATTTACCTAAGAGTCCCCATTTATGTTGTGGATGGGGCTTTAGATCATACCAGTGCATTGGTTGAGTTTGGAACCCCTTTTGTTATTAAGCATGTTGTTAATATTGGACTCGATCATGATGAAAACTCATTCATAACGGGTACGACAGGGCTTGATCAATTTCAAAAACCATTGGATAATGACGATTATATCTATGATAAAAGCAGATGGACAAAAGCCGGTGAAGAAGCAATCCAGCAAGTGTATAATTCAATCAATGGATTGTTTGTTTCCTAATGATACATTATTGATTCAGCTTCTCTATTCTAAAATCCACTTCATTTCGTCGGTATCACCTTCGGCAGAAAGGACTTTGTTTGGATATGCAAACTCGTCCAGTGATACCTAGCGTGATATGAAGTTCGTGTTCCTCAGACCGGAAGTTTGCTGCCCGCTTCCTTCAGATTCCGCGTCACCGCGGACACCCTTGCGTTAAGCTAACTGCTACTTCTGCCTTCACAGCTCGGGACTTTCACCCTAGAGATTACACCCATGCCAGGCACACCATACAAAGGAAAAGCACCTACGGATTTTTAGGTGCTTTTCCTTTAATATTTTCATTCATCTCGTGAATAGTCCATGAAATGATCTGTTATTTTTACGATTCCCCCGTTTTTAACAAGGTTAAGAGAGTTTTAGTGGTCTTAAACGACCACCTGCCAAGCAAGTGGATTTTGGCATGAATGTCGACGACTAAAGTCGTACTTAACAGTTCTAAGTACTCCTTTTAAATCAAATTTTATATTCCCCAAGGAAATTGATGTGTTCCGTGTTCCCATCCTAATGGGGAAATATGTTGGACTAAGTCTTCCCCACTGGTTAATCGTCTTATTTTTTAAATTATGTCATTTATTTCTAAAAAACTCCAGAAAGAAGCTAATCCCTTTCTCGTATAGATGTGTTATATTCATAATATAACCATTGTACGGTAGTGT
>NZ_BCUZ01000111.1 GCF_001591485.1 Neobacillus fumarioli NBRC 102428
TAACCGACGCGAGGGTTCAAATCCCTCCTTCTCCGCCATTAGGCCCCTTGGTCAAGCGGTTAAGACACCGCCCTTTCACGGCGGTAACACGGGTTCGAATCCCGTAGGGGTCATAAGAAAAAGCTGATGACAATTACTCATCAGCTTTTTTGTATTTTAAATTATTTCGTTCACTTTGTTTCAATTATGCATATAAATGCCGATTTTTAAATACCGGAACCGATTTTTTGCTCTTCATTTACCAATGAAGAATATTTTTTATTACTTCTGAGTTTTGTTCTTCATTCCTGGCATAAAAGATATAACGCGGACTGCTAAACCAATTTTACTCCTTTATCTTCCTTTTAATATTCTCCTTACACACGATATTCCGGGAAATAATTCAATTCATCCTTCCTTTTAATATCAAAATAAAAAACTAATTCAATAATAGAATTAAAAATTTCCCCTTCTTATGAAGCAAAAAACGTTATTTTCCCAAAAAATATTATTCTAAAAATAATATTCTTAAAATATTTTTTCTACATTTATGTTGAATGTTGTAGGATTTCTTGTCGAAATAAAATGAGTCCAGTCGACTGAAATCGAAATGTATCATTATTTCTGATAAATTGTCTGAAAAGATAAAAAAGTATTTGAAGAATATTTGGAAATTACCTTTATAATTTAAATGTAATATATATTTTCAATGAGGATGAGGAGAGCCATGACAGTGAACACATTATTTCCTACGGATTATCAGCTGCATCTATTTCATGAGGGAAATCTTTTTCAAAGTCATCTGCTTTTTGGCGCTCATATCCATAAGGATTCCGATCGAGTATTTACACGATTTTGCGTATGGGCTCCTAACGCCAAATTAGTAAGGCTTGTAGGAGATTTTAATAGCTGGAATGGTCAAGGATATGAAATGAGGAAGGTAAATGATGAGGGAGTATGGGTTATTATTGTCAATCAGGACTTAGAAGGACGTATGTATAAGTATGAAATTTTCTCACAAACTGGTGAAACACTTCTAAAATCTGATCCATATGCATTTTACTCGGAGTTAAGACCCAATACTGCCTCAATTGTTTACTCATTTAGCGATTTCCAGTGGCAGGACATACATTGGATGAATCGCAGGTCCCAAAGGAATGATTTGTCCGAGCCCATTGTCATTTATGAGATACATTTGGGATCTTGGAAGACTAAACCCGATGGCAGTCATTTTACATATAAAGAATTGGCTGACGAACTTATTCCTTACGTAATTGATCATGGTTTCACACATATTGAAATATTACCTCTAGTAGAACATCCGCTTGATGCTTCGTGGGGGTATCAAGGAACAGGATATTTTTCGGTAACCTCTAGATTTGGGACACCGGATGATTTCAGGTATTTTGTTGACAGATGCCATCAGAATGGGATTGGTGTCATTCTTGACTGGGTTCCTGGACATTTTTGCAAAGACGCCCACGGGCTATACCGCTTTGATGGCACACATCTGTATTCTTATCAGCATGCAAGGGACAGAGAAAATGTTGTATGGGGAACAGCTAATTTTGATCTTGGAAAAGGTGAAGTGCAAAGCTTTCTGATTTCAAATGCCCGCTTTTGGATCGATTATTTTCATATTGACGGGTTTCGGATGGATGCTGTTGCCAATATTATCTATTGGCCGAATGCCACTTCCGGAAAACATATAAATCCTTATGGGATAGCTTTTTTGAAAAAGCTGAACAAAGAAGTCCATGAATACAATCCGAGTTTTTTAATGATTGGAGAGGACTCTACAGATTTTCCACAAGTTACTGCACCCATTCATTATGGAGGCTTGGGTTTCGATTATAAATGGAATATGGGATGGATGAACGACATTCTTAAGTATATGGAAACTCCTCCATACTATCGTTCACATGAACACAATAATGTAACGTTTTCACTCTTATATGCCTTTTCAGAAAATTTTATGCTTCCCTTTTCCCATGATGAAGTCGTCCATGGGAAAAAATCATTGCTTGATAAAATGCCGGGAGATTATTGGGAAAAGTTTGCCCAACTGCGGCTGCTGCTCGGGTATATGTTTACTCACCCCGGGAAAAAGCTTTTATTTATGGGATTTGAATTGGGGCAGTTTGCTGAATGGAAAGATAAAGAACAGCTGGATTGGAATTTGCTGGAGTATGATATGCATCAAAAATTAAATGCCTATGTCAAAATGCTGATTAAGTTATACAAACGTTCCAAAGCATTATATGAATTAGATCATTTGTACGACGGTTTTCAATGGATTGATGCCAATAACAATACGCAGTCCATTTTTTCCTTCATCCGTAAAGGAAAAAAAGCAGAAGACATATTAATTATCATCTGTAATTTCACTGGTATTAGCTATCCGGAATTTCGCATTGGAATTCCGGGTTCAGGGGAGTACCGGGAGATTTTCAATAGTGATCAAGAGGAATATGGCGGTGCGGGGTTCGTTAATAAAAAGATCTTGTTAGCGGAGGAAGTACCATTTCACAATCAGCCATTTTCAATTCATCTATCGATTGCACCATTTGGATTTCAAATTATAAGACCAGTAAAAAAACGTAAGGAGAGAAAAGGGAATGGCAAAGAAAAAGTGCGTAGCCATGCTGTTGGCAGGAGGAAAAGGCAGCAGACTTAATTCACTGACAAAGGATCTGGCAAAGCCTGCTGTACCATTTGGGGGGAAATATCGGATTATTGACTTTACCTTAAGTAATTGTACAAATTCAGGAATTGATACTGTAGGGGTGTTAACCCAATATCAGCCATTGTTATTAAATTCCTATATTGGAATTGGCAGCGCATGGGACCTTGATCGCAAGGATGGCGGCGTAACCGTATTACCTCCATACAGCGAGTCTTCCGATGTAAAGTGGTATACGGGAACAGCAAGCGCCATTTTTCAAAATTTGAATTATCTGAGGCAATATCAGCCTGATTATGTGTTAATTCTTTCGGGTGACCATATCTATAAAATGAATTATGAGGATATGCTCAATTATCATATTGAGAAGAAAGCCGATGTAACGATCTCTTTAATTGAAGTACCATGGGATGAGGCAAGTCGTTTTGGCATCATGAATACAGACCAAAATATGAGGATTATAGATTTCGAGGAAAAACCGAGTCAACCGAAAAATAATCTAGCTTCGATGGGCATTTATATTTTTAACTGGCATATACTTCAAGAATATTTGGAAATGGATGACCGCAAATCCAATTCTTGTCATGATTTTGGGAAAGATATCATCCCGGCAATGTTGAAATCAAACAAAAAAATGTTTGCTTATCCATTTAAAGGGTATTGGAAAGATGTAGGAACCATTCGAAGCTTATGGGAAGCGAATATGGATTTATTAAAAGAAGATTGCGAATTAGACTTGTTTGATTATGATTGGAGAATTTATTCCGTAAATCCAAATCGGCCGCCGCAATATATTGCTCCCAGTGCGATTGTAAAGGATTCCTTAATTAATGAGGGATGTACAATTGAAGGGGATATCGATCATTCTGTACTATTCCATGGAGTAGAAGTAGGAGCTTACTCCCGAATTAAAGAATCCGTTATAATGCCCGATACAGTAATTGGAAAAAACTGTTTTATTGAAAAAGCAATCGTTCAGTATGATTGTGCCATACCAGATGGGACAGTGATCCGTCCGCTTGATGATGAAATTATTCTTGTTACAAGAGAAATGTTAAGCGGACTCAGGTCTGCAGCGAATTAAATACTAAATTTAGCTTAAGTTTCGAAGGCAATGGGGCAAGTCTTTAATAAAAATCTGGAGGGAATATGGAGTGAAGAGAAAGCTGTTAGGCGTCATTGATGCTACTACCTATCATGAAGATCTAGAAGATTTAATAATCCACCGTTCACTTGCAGCCTTACCGTTTGCAGGACGCTATCGAATCATTGATTTTATCCTTTCGAATATGGTTAATTCAGGGATTAGAAGCGTGGCCATTTTCCCTAAAATGCAATATCGGTCGTTGATGGATCACTTAGGTTCAGGGAAAGAGTGGGATTTAAACCGCAAGCGCGATGGTTTATTCTTTTTCCCGTCATCCATTATAGATGCTGATCCACACCGTGTCGGTTCGTTTGAGTTGTTTGCTGCCAATATGGATTATTTTTACCGCAGTACACAGGAATACGCCATTATTGCTAATTGTTATACGGTTTTTAACATGAATTTCCGTTCACTCATGGAATGGCACGAAGAATCAGGCTGTGATATTACTGAAATCCATGATCGAAATGGAAGACCACTAGAAATTTATTTAACAAAAACTTCTTTATTAATAAAGTTAATCGAAACGAGACTCCAAACCGGATATACATGCATGAAGGATGTTGTGACTGACATTCATAATGAGTTTAGCATTTGTCACTATCAATATGATGGGTATGCTGCAATGATCGATTCCATTGAAAATTATTACACTACCAGTTTGAATTTATTGCAATCAGAAGTTTGGAAAGAATTATTTGCTAAAGAGCGGCCTATTTTTACAAAAGTGAAAGATGAGCCACCGACGAAATATTTAAATGGATCGTCTGTCAGAGGCTCGATGATTGCTAACGGCTGTATTATCCACGGAACAGTAGAAAATAGCATTGTTTCCCGCGGGGTCAAAATCGGCAAAGGCACCGTTATTAAAAATTGCATTATCATGCAGAAGTGCCAAATTGAAGATAATTGTTATTTAGATTCAGTCATTCTTGATAAGGACGTCATGATCGAAGCCGGAACCCATTTAACAGGGTCAGCCCGTTCGCCGTATGTTGTTCGCAAAGGGATCAAGCAAGGAGCGTTGATGAACTCGTGAAAGTATTATTTGCTGTTTCAGAATGTGCCCCATTTGCCAAATCTGGAGGACTTGCAGATGTTGCAGGTTCCCTCCCTAAAGAATTAATGAAACTTGGTACAGATGTCAGGGTCATGCTTCCAAAGTACGGAACCATTTCCGATGAATATAAAAAGCGCATGAAGAAGATTAAGGAATTTACCGTATCGGTCGGTTGGCGCAAGCAATATTGCGGAATTGAAGAACTTGAGCACAGAGGAGTTACTTATTACTTTATCGATAATGAATACTATTTTAAGCGGGAAGGCTTCTATGGTTATTTTGATGATGGGGAGAGGTTCGCATATTTTAGCCGCTCTGTTCTTGAAGCGTTGGCTGAGCTAGAATTTTATCCGGATGTACTTCATTGTCATGATTGGCATACAGCTATCATTCCTTATCTTTTAAGAATGGAATATTATAAGCGAAAAGGTTATGGATTGATTCGGACTGTATTTACGATTCATAATCTGCAATTCCAAGGGATCTTTCCAAAAGTGGTGTTGGAGGATTTATTAGGGCTTGATGACCGTTCTTTCCACCCTAGCCATTTGGAGTTTTTTGGGAATGTCAATTTTATGAAAGGCGGGCTTGTCGCTTCCGACAAAATTACTACGGTGAGCCCTACTTATAAATATGAAATTCAAACTCCAGCCTTTGGCGAAAAGCTTGATGGTCTTTTGAGGGAGCGCGATGAGGACCTTCTTGGTATCTTAAACGGAATCGATGAGGAATTCTATAATCCAGCTGACGACCCTTATATTTTTCAAGCCTATACTGCTTCAAGCCTACAAAAAAAGGCAGTGAATAAGCGTGAAATTCAAAAGCAATTTGGTCTGAAGCAAAGTGCCGGTACGCCTTTAATCGTAATGATTTCACGTCTTACAAAGCAAAAGGGACTGGATCTTGTCAAATGTGTCCTAAGAGAAATTTTACATGAAGACTTGCAGTTCATTATTCTCGGTACAGGCGAATGGGAATTTGAAGAATATTTACGGCAGGCTGCCAGAGTCTATCCAGAAAAATTAAAGGTTTATACAGGATTTGATGAAGCCCTGGCCCATAAGTTATATGCTGCAGCAGATTTGTTCTTAATGCCTTCTATGTTTGAACCATGTGGACTAGGACAATTGATCGCGATGAGGTATGGTGCGGTCCCGATTGTTCGTGAAACAGGGGGCTTAAATGATACGGTGAAAGCATGGAATGAATTCACAGGAGAAGGAAATGGCTTTTCATTTAAAAACTTTAACGCCCATGACATGCTTTATACCATTCAGCGAGCATTAACTTTCTATAAGAATCGGAAAGCGTGGAACTCCATTGTGAAGCAGGCGATGGAAATAGATTATAGTTGGGCTCAATCAGCATTCCGCTATAATCAGCTTTACGCTGAGATTGTCACAGGGAGTGTTACACATGTTTTCTAACAAGGAGAAATTTAAGGAATCGTTTTGCAAACGGCTTGAAATGTTATACAACAAGAGTTTAGCGGAAAGTACAGCACGGGATCATTATGAAACTCTTGGCCAGATGGTTCGTGAATTTGTCAGTAACGATTGGATCGCTACGAACGAACGTCAACTCGCTTCAACAGGAAAACAGGTCTTCTATTTATCGATTGAATATCTGCTCGGAAAACTGTTAAGACAAAATTTAATTAATCTCGGCGTTGAAGAAGTGGTTGAAGAAGGTCTTAACGAATTGGGAATTTGTTTAACAGATCTAGAGGAATTGGAGTCGGATGCGGGCTTAGGAAATGGCGGTTTAGGAAGGCTGGCAGCCTGTTTTTTGGATTCCCTTGCCTCCTTGAATCTTCCTGGTCATGGACATGGCATCCGCTATAAACATGGCTTGTTTGAACAGAAAATAGTTGATGGCTACCAAGTGGAACTTCCGGAACAATGGCTGAAGAGCGGCAACGTTTGGGAAGTTCGTAAGGCAGATTTGGCGGTTAAAGTGCGTTTTTGGGGAAAAGTGGAATCAAATATGGAAAATGGACGCCTAACGTTTCATCATTTAAATGCTGAAACGGTAACAGCTGTTCCGCATGATATGCCAGTCATCGGGTATCAATCGACAACTGTTAACACATTGCGATTATGGAATGCTGAGCCTTCGCAATTCCCCATTCATGATGATATCTTAAAGTATAAGCGTGAAACGGAAATGATTTCGGAATTTTTATATCCGGACGATACCCATGATGAAGGAAAAATTTTGCGATTAAAGCAGCAATATTTTCTAGTTTCCGCCAGTATTCAGTCCATCCTGAAAAACTACCGAAAACAACATGGCAGATTAGATGATCTACATGAACATATTTGCATTCATATTAACGATACACATCCAGTTCTTGCCATTCCAGAATTAATGAGAATTTTGATTGATGAGGAAGGTTTTGATTGGGACCAGGCATGGCACATTACAACCCATACTATTTCGTATACGAATCATACGACCCTTTCCGAGGCATTGGAAAAATGGCCGATCCGTATTTTTCAGCCGCTGCTGCCGAGAATTTATATGATTGTAGAAGAGATTAATGAGCGGTTTTGCCGTGAACTGTGGGATGAGACCCCAGGTGATTGGGATCGCATAGCCGGGCTTGCCATTATTGCTGACGGTTTCGTAAAAATGGCTCATTTGGCGATTGTCGGGAGCTTTAGTGTGAATGGTGTAGCCAAGCTTCATACGGAAATTCTCAAGAAGCGCGAGATGAAATCTTTTTATCAGCTTTATCCGAAAAAGTTTAATAATAAAACCAATGGAATCGCCCACCGCCGCTGGCTGTTAAAAGCGAATCCGAAATTAGCTTCTTTCATAACGGAATTGATTGGTTCATCCTGGATCCAATCAGCGGAAGAACTTTCACAATTACTGCACTATCAAAATGATACTGCAGTATTGGAAGAATTAAGAAAGATAAAAAAGGAAAATAAGGGGCAACTTTCCAAAATTATTTTGGACAAGACTGGCGTTGCTGTGGATACTCATGCAATATTTGATGTTCAGGTAAAACGACTTCATGCTTATAAACGCCAACTTCTTAATATCTTGCATATCATGCATCTTTATAACCGGATCAAAGAGGATTCAAGTTATTCCATGGTTCCAAGAGTCTTCATTTTCGGTGCAAAAGCATCTCCTGGATATTATTATGCTAAAAAGATTATTAAGTTAATTAATTCAGCAGCAGAAATAATCAACAATGATCCGGATGTTGGCGGGCGGATGAAGGTTATTTTTCTTGAAAACTACCGGGTTTCCTTGGCAGAAAAAATCTTTCCGGCTGCCGATGTAAGTGAGCAGATCTCCACCGCAAGCAAAGAAGCTTCCGGTACTGGTAACATGAAATTTATGATTAACGGCGCTTTAACTGTAGGGACATTAGACGGGGCGAATATTGAAATACGGGAACTTGTTGGTGATGAAAATATATTTACCTTCGGGCTGACCTCCGATGAAGTACTTCATTATTATCAGCATGGAGGGTATGAATCCGTAGGGTATTATCATCATGACTCGAGGATCCGTCAAGCAGTCGACCAGCTTGTAAACGGCTTTTTTCCAGGTGTTTATAATGAATTTGAGCCAATTTTCGACTCGCTCCTTGGGGAAAACGACCAATATTTTGTGCTGAAGGATTTTGCACCATATGCAGACATTCAGCTCAAAGTAGGTGAAACCTATTTGGACACCATAAAATGGCAAAAAATGAGTTTAACTAATATTGCCAATGCTGGCTCGTTTTCAAGCGACCGGACGATTAAGGAGTATGCTGAGGATATATGGCGAATTAAACCGTTATAAGAGATTTTTCCGGGGGCAGTGAGTCGTTAATTGTAACCTGAAAATTCTTAAAGGTTTTATAGAAAAGGCATTTTATGTAGGATTTGTCCTTCATAACCTTGGATGAAGGACAATTCTTATGTTGAAAAAACCGAGAAATGTCCTTCATAACCAGGATGAAGGACATTTTTCATGATGGAACAACCGAGAATTGTGCTTCATAACTAGGATGAAGGACATTT
>NZ_BCUZ01000112.1 GCF_001591485.1 Neobacillus fumarioli NBRC 102428
GGTAAAACAGTATTTATTTTACAAAATAAATTTTAATATCCATAGAATATTCTTTCAATATAAATGAATGTGGTGGTACCCCTAGAAATTAAGAATAAATGATATTACAATGGTGAAAGAGGAAAAAGGAGGTAATTACTAGTGAACATCATTGAATTAATCAAATCGCGCAGGAATATTAAGAAGACTTTAAACTAGGGCCGGATTGTGCTACCACATAATTAATTACACCGCCTGAAAATCCTCACTTTTATAAACGAATTTTCCAAAATTATTTTAAAAATTCACAAAATATTCTTGACAGTTTACTATTGCTCCGTTATGATATTTCCTATTAAACAAATCGGAAATATATGTTTAAAGATTCTTGATCACTACTGGGGGAGGAAATTGTGAATACATTATTTATTAAAACAAAGCAACAAAAAGCATGGTTGAATCGGCTGCGCCAGCATGAAACATCATTCAAAGAACGGTCTGTCCAAACGGACGAATTGGCGATTTTCCCAACGGAAAATATTCGTGAGTTAGTAGGGATGGGCTACTCAAGTATCACGCTGCCGGAGAGTTACGGCGGTGAAGGATTAAAGGTCTATGACATGGTGCTTCTACAGGAGACATTGGCCAGTTTCGATGCAAACACAGCTCTTTCCATTGGCTGGCATCTCGGTGTAGTTGGAGAGATATTTGAAAAGAAACTCTGGACTGATGAAAACCTAGCTTTTTTTGCAAAAGAAATCCTGAATGGTGCATTGGTTAATCGTGCCGCCAGTGAAGTGCAGACGGGAAGTCCTACAAGGGGCGGGCGTCCAGAAACAGTTGCCATTAAAAATGGCGGGCATTGGATCCTGACAGGAAGAAAAATCTTTACCACTATGTCACCTGTTTTAACGTACTTTATAACCTCAGCATGGATAGAAGAGAAGCAGAAAATCGGCCACTTTCTTCTGCATAAGGATCTAGAAGGGTTATCGATTGAGGAAACATGGGATGTCATTTCGATGAGGGGTACCGGAAGCCACGATCTTATCCTTGATCATGTGAAAGTTGAAGATTCGATGCTGGTGGAACTCCCGGAAACGGCAAGGGCCGGGCAAATGAATGGCTGGATGCTTCATATACCCGCCTGCTACCTTGGAATTGCGCAAGCCGCCCGCGACTATGCCGTCCATTTTGCCAATCATCATGCTCCCAATAGTTTAAACGGGCCAATCAGCCAATTGCCCAATGTTCAGCAGCATCTGGGGGAAATCGATTTGGCAATCATTCAGGCAAGGCATCTCATTTACAGTGTAGCTGAGGCTTACGATGATGAATCACGAAGAGATCTTATGATCAATGAACTTGGAGTCGTCAAGCATGTGGTGACCAATACAGCGATTTCGATTGTCGATCAAGCAATGAGGGTCGTCGGAGCCAGAAGCCTGCAGCGCAGTAATCCCTTGCAGCGATACTACCGCGATGTAAGAGCAGGTTTGCACAATCCACCAATGGACGATATGACGATACAAAAACTAGCACAGGCCTCAATTGAAGAGGATAAAAGGAAAAATAGTCATTAAAATGTGTTCTGCCTTTTTATTTTTTTAGACAATATCCAACTATTTCAATGCGAATACTTATGAAAAGGGAGATGGGTAGAATGACAAAGAAAAAGAGTTTGATCTCCATGATATCTATTTTTGCCTTATTAACCCTGCTGGCCGGATGCAGCACTAGTACAACATCAAGTGGATCTTCAGCAAAGGGAGATGGGACAAAAGTAAGAATAATAAAAGTAGCCTTTGATCAGGCTTCAAGGCCGATTTCCTATGTAGATGATAATGGGAACCCAGCCGGCTATGAAATTGAAGTCATGAAGGAAGTAAATAAATTGCTCCCACAGTATAAATTCGAATATGTTGGTACGACTAGTGATGACCTCTTATTAGGGGTAGAGCAAGGTAAATACCAGGTAGGTGTCAAAAATGCCTTCTATACAGATGAAAGGGCCAAAAAATATATTTATCCGAAAGAATTCATTGGTTTAAGCAGCACAGGACTTGTATTAAAGAAAAAAAATCAAAACATTAAATCACTGGAAGATTTCGCATCAGCCGGTTTAACATTAGCTCCCATTGCCGCAAACAATGCGCAATATACCGTTATTGACGAATAACAAAGCCCACCCTAACAACAAAGTCAAACTAAAAGCAGGCGATTCCTTCTCGGTCGACGTTGTTCAATGGGTCAATGAAGGACGGGTGGACGGGGGAGTTATGATTGAAGGTCCTTTCAAGCAGCAAGTTTTAGCTAAAAATGGCCCATATCATAACCTTGCCAATGATGTTGTATTTAATCAGTTCGCTGTTATCAAAACTTGGCCATTATTTAATAAAAAGGAACAGTCTTTTGCAGATGACTACGATAAAGCCATGAAAAAGCTGAAGGAAGAAAAGATACCAAATGAATTAAGCAAAAAATTTTATGGAAAGGATTTATTCCAATATTTGAATTCTGCTAAAAGATGAGGTGTAACATGGAGAAATATTTCGATGTAAAGTATTTGTGGGGGTCATTTCCAATGTTACTTCCATATTTACAAGTAACATTCGTGGTTGCCGGACTATCCGTTTTGTTCGGCACAATTCTCGGATTGATCATAGCAGCCATGAAATTGGGAAAAAGCAAAGTGGCACAAAAAATTGCTAATGGCTATATCACAGCGTTACGATGCACCCCTTCGATTGTTCTGCTTTTCTTGGTTTACTACGGGATACCGGCAATTGTTGAAATCTTTGGTGTCTCGATGGATACTGTCGATAAAATAGTTTTTGTTGTTATCACGTTTACCTTGCAATTTGGCGCTGCCATGGCAGAGGTCATCCGCTCCGCCTACGAATCGATTGACCACGGTCAATTTGAAGCGGCTGTCAGCGTAGGTTTAAGCCCTTTCCAAGCTTACAGGAGAATTATTTTTCCACAGGCCTTTGTCGTGGCGCTGCCAAACTTCGGTAATAGTTTCCTAGAGTTAATAAAAGAAGGTTCCTTGGCCTACACGATTGGCCTCATAGATGTAATGGGAAAAGCAAGCCTTGTTATCGCCAGCAGAATTAACGCACATGCCTTGGAGACGTATATTGCCTTATCAATCATGTATTGGGTGATTTCGATTGTAATCGAACAGCTCTTTTTACAATTAGAAAAACTATTCAGCAAAGGAAAACAAGTGATAAAACCGGCCTAAGGGGGTGACAGTGTGTCTGAAACATTCGATATCCATTTCTTAATTCAAACATTTTTTGTGGCTCTATCAGGTGTGCCCACTGCGCTCATCGTGACGATTGTCTCGTTGATCGTTGCTCTGCCGTTAGGTTTTTTGTTAGCACTAACGAGAATTAACCGAATCCCAGTTCTTCAGTGGTTCTCCCAGGTCTATGTTTCGTTCATTCGGGGCACACCTGTCATTGTGCAAATCTTCATTGTCTACAGCAGTGTTCCCTTATTTCTAACTTCATTGTTTAAGTTTTATCATGTTAGTGTGGATGTGTATAAGATCAATCCAATTTGGTATGCCTTTATTGTTTTCGGGTTAAATTCGACCGCACTAATGATTGAAGTTTTCCGTTCGGCAATCTCCACCGTGAGCAAAGGACAGTTGGAAGCCGCCTATTCGGTTGGGTTAACGAACTTGCAGGCTTTTCGCAGAATTATCATTCCCCAAACATTGGTTGTGGCATTGCCGAATATTTGTACAGTTACGATCAATTTGATTAAGGCCACTTCATTGGGATATGCCATGTCCTTACAGGAAATCACCTTGAAGGCAAAAGTGGCCGCCAACGCCAATTATAACTACGTAGAAGCCTATATTGATATTTTTCTTGTTTATCTAATGTTGTGCAGTTTAGTAGAATATTTGTTTAAGCGATATGAAAAGCATTTACGCAAATACAAAACCGTAGCGGCCTAAGATGGAAACGGGGGAAAATGGATGTTGGAAATAAAAGATGTTCATAAATCGTTTGGTAAAAATGAGATTTTAAAAGGTGTAAGTTTAAAAATAGATAAAGGTGACGTTGTCGTGATCCTTGGACCAAGCGGATCCGGAAAGACAACATTACTCCGTATCATAAACTTCCTTGAGCGGGCAGACAAAGGCCATGCCATTTTTGATGATACGGATGTCAATCTAAAGACGGCTTCTAAAAAACAAATCCATAGAATCAGACAAAAAGTGGCATTTATTTTTCAAAACTATAATCTGTTTCATAATAAAACCGCCCTGGAAAATGTTACAGAAGGATTAATAATTGGTCGAAAAGTGCCGAAAAAGGAAGCCGTTGAAATGGGGAAGAACGCCCTGGATAAAGTAGGTCTCTCGGAAAAATATCATGCATATCCCAGCGAGCTTTCAGGCGGACAACAGCAAAGAGTCGGGATTGCAAGAGCGGTGGCACTAAATCCAGACATTATCTTATTCGATGAGCCCACATCTGCTTTAGATCCGGAATGGGTCGGTGAAGTATTAAATGTCATGAAAACAATCGCCAAAGAAGGCACTACGATGCTCGTCGTCACTCATGAAATGTCGTTTGCCAAAGATGTCGCCAATAAGGTCATCTTTATGGATGGCGGTGTCATCGTCGAAGAAGGAACCCCAAAGGGGATTTTTACCAATCCAAAAGAAGATAGAACCCGGCAATTCTTAAGAAGGGTCTTACCTGAGGATTATATGGTTTATATTTGACCTTATTCAAAACTTTGCAACGGAAGACCTTACAAATCGTAAAAAGCGATAAAAGAACAAACGAACCCGCAGGGCCCTTCCAAAGATAAGGAAAATTCGGACAGAATTGGTGAGAATATCGTCTGGGATGTCCGAAGAAAAGGCTACTTTAGACAGGGCATTCGAAAAAATCTGTTATATCTGTCTGAAGTTAAGACGATTTCGGACAAACTTAACCAAGAAAATTACTCGTCTGTCCGAAGGTAGAACAACTTCGGACAGCGCATACCGAATATGCTGTTATGGTCTGTCTGAAGATAAGACGAATTCAGACAGTATAGGAAGATAAATCGCTGAATTTGTCCAAAGGAAGAGCAACTTCAGACAGAGCAGAATGGCAAGCGAGCAAATCTGTCCAAAGGTAAGTCCAATTCAGACATCATATGCAGGGAAACGGCCTTGTCTGTCTGAACGATAAGTAACTTCGTACTTGACCGATAGGATTATTTATACAAAAAAGCTCTTATTCCAAATTCCCCCATTGTTTAAGCCTGTTTAAAACAGCTTTTTCAATAAGTTTCCATGGCAAAGTGTTTTTAAAGAATAGACTGCTTTTAACCCCTTTACCGATTGGATAACGAAGCCTGGGAGGTTTGGGCTGAGAGGCAATTTGTGCTACTAGAGTTGCAACCTCTATTGGATTTCCCATCTTTCCTTTTCCGTCTACAATTTCTTTTTGTAAAGCTTTTATATAGCCTAAATAAGGTGAATCTGAATCGATATCGATTTGATCAACACTTGACCAAATGTTTGTTTGATAGGACCCAGGCTCAATTAGAGACACATCAATTCCAAAGGGTTTAAGCTCCAGCCGTAAACTCTCGCTGTATCCTTCGAGTGCATGTTTGGATGCGGAATAAGCAGATAATCCAGGGAAACCAATTCTTCCGCTAATACTGCTTATATTAATGATTCTGCCGTGCTTATTGGCCCTCATAATTGGAAGGACAGCATTAGTGACAGCAATAACACCGAAAAAATTCGTTTCAAATTGCTTTCGATAATCTTCAATGGTTAATTCCTCACTAAAGCCACCTAATGCAAAACCAGCATTGTTTACTAATACATCGATCGACGAATAATTGGAAAGCAAATTTTTAAGGTTGTCAACAGATTCTGGAGAGGTAACATCCAGTGACAGCACATGAATAAACTGTGCCACATTTTTTTCATTCGCACAGTTCAACAAAGCCGTTGCTTTCTTCACATCTCTCATTGTTGCCAGAACAGTAAATCCGGTTAAGGCTAGTTCAATTGCACAAAGGAGCCCAAAGCCGCTTGAGGAACCCGTTACAATGGCTAATTTTTTGTCCATACTTTTCTCCTAATAAGATTTCTTTTCTTTTATTAAAACGGAAAACCCTGAATCTGTATAGGAAAAATAGTTTTCATAAGAAACCGCCGTGCTGCAGGCATCCTGATGCTGGACAATTATCGAAGTCAGTATTTTCTTTCTTTACTTTTAACAAAAAAGGGGCCCCCAATTGGGACTCCCTTTTGCTGAAATCACCAAGTTACCTAACCTTGTTGATTTCGTAATGATTGTTCAGCATATGCGACAAGACGCTTTGTCATTTCGCCGCCGACTGAACCATTTGCTCGTGCGGTCGTGTCAGCACCAAGTTGAACTCCAAACTCATTGGCGATTTCTTCTTTCATCTGGTCCAATGCATGATTGGCACCAGGAACCAAAAGTTTGTTTCTAACCATGATCCATCACTCCCGACGAAGATTTGAGCAATTAAGCATTGCTCAACATTAATTTAACCTATGAAAGAATCATTATTCATCATTAGTGTAATGTAATTTAATTATGTAAACTTATAAAAAAATAATCAAGCTGCCGGTTGTCGGCAGCCTATAGTCGTTTAAATTCGCTTTGCTTCTAATAGAAAAGGTCTTAAAATTTCTTCAAGTACAGCGGTTTCTTCATATGTTAGTGGAATCAATGGCAGGCGGAGGCCGCCAACATGAAGTCCTTTTAGATTTAATGCTGCTTTTACCGGTGCCGGGCTTGGCTGGGCAAATAATGCCTTCATAAGAGGGAGGAGTCTGCGATGGTCTGTTGCTGCTTCTTGCAGATTTCCAGACTTAAATTTACGGATCATTTCCTGCATCTCATTGCCAATGATGTGAGACGCAACGGAAATAATTCCTGCACCGCCGATAGACAGAACCGGCAACGTTAAGCCATCATCCCCGCTGTATAACGAAAAATCACTTGGCGTTTTTTCGATGATCTCTGCCATAGCATCCAAATTGCCGCTTGCTTCCTTCACCGCGACAATATTAGGAATACTGGCGAGTCGGATAACTGTTTCCGGCGCCAGATTTGTGACCGTCCTTCCTGGAACATTATATAGCATGACCGGTAAGCTGGTTGATTCAGCGATTGCTTTAAAGTGCTGATATAAACCTTCCTGAGAAGGTTTATTATAATATGGGGTAACAAGCATGATCCCATCGACACCGGCTTCTTCAGCAAGTTTCGTTAAGCTGATCGAAGCTTTTGTATTATTCGACCCGGTTCCGGCAATAACAGGAACTCTTCCGGCTACAGTCTCTACTACAAACTTGAATAATGCTACTTTTTCTTCCGTTGATAGGGTAGGAGACTCCCCGGTAGTTCCGGCAACTACTAATCCGTCTGACCCATTGTCAATTAAATAGTTTACTAAAGTTTTTGTCGCATGATAATCGATTTCACCATTTTGATCGAATGGTGCTACCATTGCAGTTAATACTTGGCCAAAATTCATCATGATCACCCTTTTAAAAAATTTTTTATATAGAGGGGGTCAGGCCATTTATTGTTCGACGCAAAAAAACAGCAACGACGGCTTTCGCTGCTGCAGTAGAAACATCAAATAGCAGTTCCCTTGCGTGAGATAGCCCTCCATATAGTTTCCTATATGACAGTTCTGTATTTATTCAATAGCAGAACCAGCTTCAAGATGAATGAGCATCATTGAAGCTTCGGCAAATTCCCCTTTCCACTATTATCACAGGATCCCATTATCCTCAAATAGTATACTCATGGTCTTTGCGCCTCTATCCTCACTTCAATTGGATGAAGTAAGAAAATATTTAGTTGTCTGTAATATAACAGAATATTCCTCTTAATTCAAGTGGGGATTCTATTTTTCTAGAAATCAAAATTATCTGGATCAGGACCAAAGCGTTTATTTTCGTTTAAGGAATTAATTTTTTCCATATCACGCTCTGTTAACTCGAAATCAAAGATATTGGCATTTTCAATAATCCTGCTTTCTTTCACCGATTTTGGTATCGTGACAATTTCATTTTGCAAATCCCAGCGCAAAATCACTTGCGCAATGGTTTTATTGTGTGCGTCAGCGATTTCTTTTAAAACAGGATGATCCAATAGTCTGCCTTGACCGAGCGGAGCCCAAGCTTCGATTTGAATTTCTTGCTTTTTGCAATAATCACGTAATTCAGGCTGTGCGAATAGCGGGTGCAATTCTACTTGATTGACCATTGGTTTGATCTCGGCATCAGCTATTAAGTCTTCCAGGTGATGAATGGTGAAATTGCTGACGCCGATCGCACGGGCGCGGCCTTCTTTGTATATTTTTTCGAGAATCTTCCATGTTTGTTTATACTTTTCTTTCACAGGCCAATGAACCAAGTATAAATCGACATAATCGAGGCCCAGCTTTTGCAAACTCGTTTCAAATGCTTCTAAAACGGAATCATTTCGCTGATCCGTATTCCACACTTTCGTGGTAATAAATAATTCTTCGCGGGGAACACCGGATTCCTTAATGGCTCGCCCAACACTTTCTTCATTTTGATAAAGTGCAGCGGTATCAATGCTTCGATACCCGGCTTTGATGGCTGCTTTAACAGATTGAAGTGCTTCCTCACCTTCCTGAACTTTATAGACGCCAAGTCCAAACCAAGGCATTTTGACTCCATTATGTAATGTAGTGGTATCCTGCAAGCTTCTCATCATAATCTCCTCCTTTTTATTCGTACATGTATTAGTATAGTAGTTTATTCCAATCATGACAATTATTGAAGATTAGTACTA
>NZ_BCUZ01000113.1 GCF_001591485.1 Neobacillus fumarioli NBRC 102428
TAACCTTGATAAAAGACAGTTTTACTGCTGCTTGCATCTAGTTTTGGGCTTCACAACTCGGATGAAGCACTGTTTCCTGCTGCACGGATAGAGTTCTGGTCTACGTTCATCCTGAGGTAAGCCCAATTCAAAAAAAATCCGGCACCATAAAACGGCGCCGGAGATCATTAAACTGCCTCTTCTTCCAATAAACCTACTAATTGCAGTCCTTTTAAAATCCCATCCTCATTCACATCTTTTGTTACATATTTCGCAACCTGTTTGACTTCCTCTTCGGCATTGCCCATGGCGACGCTGTTTTTAACAAAGGAAAGCATTTCAATATCATTTAGTCCGTCACCGAAAGCATACACGGATTCCATTGGGATATTCAAATATTTAATCAGTTGTTCAATACCTTTCGCCTTGGAACCACCCGCAGGCAGCACATCCATAGAAAATTCATGCCACCTTATAAAGTCAAACTGGGAAAACTTCTCTCGATATACGTCTTCATTATCTTCCGTACAAAAAAGCAATGACTGATAAACAGGATTATTTTTGTAAAATAACGGATCAAAAATCGGCTCAGCCGCAATCTTCAACGATCCAATTCCTTGTTCAATATAAGTATGACGCTCAACATTTGCATACATCCCATTATGATGTTGATAAATCATTGGGTTGTTTTCTGCTTTAGCAAACTCTGTCAGCAAGTGAAGTGCCTCTTGGTCCAAAGGATTTACAAAAATGGGCTTCCCGTTATAGACCACATATTGGCCATTAAAGCTGACATACGTATGAATCCCCAGTTCTTCCCTTATATTTTCAAACATAAATGGTGCTCTGCCTGTTGCAATCGCCAACTCATGCCCTAATTCTTTTAATCTAGTAACTGCCTTTTTCGTTGATTCCGGCAATTTTTTCTCATGGTTTAACAACGTTCCATCTATATCGAAAAAAATCATTTGTTTATTCATGGTGTTCCTCCATTCATTGGAAACCCAAACATTTCAATTTCCGTTTTTTCCTTATATACTTAAAACACATCAACTACTATAATACCTGAAAAAATCCTTTATTTAAAGTGGGCAGGTTCCGTAAATTCCCGATTATTCCCAAGGAATGAAGCGCAAGTATATTTCATCATCATCTCCGTGCTATAATTTGAAGGGGAAAATAAAGATAGAGGTGACCATTCTTGGCAATACATGTTGTCCTATATCAACCGGAAATTCCGTCTAATACGGCAAATATTTCACGAATCTGTGCTGCAACGGATACAGCCTTGCATCTGATCCGGCCACTTGGCTTTTCAACAGATGAAAAAATGTTAGAACAAGCTGGTTTAGATTTCTGGCAGTCTGTAAACATCATGTATTATGACTCTTTAGATGACTTTTTTTCAAAAAATCAAGGTGAGTTTTACTATATCGAGACCTTTGGTGAAAATAACTATTCATCCATTGATTTTAGTGACAGATCGAAGGAACATTATTTTATATTTGGAAAAGAATCAACGGGTTTACCAAAAGATTTACTAGAAAAAAATAAAGATCATTTTATGAGAATACCAATGAATGATCATGTTCGTTCACTGAACCTTTCGAATACAGCTGCGATATTGGTGTATGAGGCTCTGCGCCAGCAAGGATATCCTAACTTAAAATAAATGAACAACTACTGCTTCTTAAGATTCAAAAAACAGGACGAGTAGACAACTCATCCTGTTTTCCGATATTTCCGTTCCATTTTGTTCTTATACAACAAGTCCTGGCGAAATCATTCACCGAAACTCTCTTTTTAAGCTTCTACTTTATTAAAAAATTGCGGCAGGTATTCTTTATGGGCTTCCAGCATTTCATCCAGTATGGTTTTGGCCACTTTGTCGGAAGGGACTAATGGGTTAATGGTCATTGCTAACAGTGCAGTGTTATAGTCGCCGGTGACAGCGGCTTTGGCAGCGATTCGTTCAAATGATTTGATTTGTTGGACAAGTCCGCGGACGGCAACTGGAAGGTCGCCGACCGAGATCGGTTTCGGGCCTTCTTTCGTAATAATGCAGTTTACCTCAACAGCTGACTCGTCCGGTATGCTTGCGATTGCCCCATTATTTCTTGTATTGACAGGTTGGATATCACGCTTGTCATTGTAGATAGAATTGATCAAGTTGCAGGCGGCATCGCTGTAATAGGCACCTCCGCGTTTTTCCAGCTGCTTCGGCTTAACCGCCAAGTCCGGATCTTTGTAAAGTTCAAATAGTTCTTTTTCCACCTGTTTAACGACTTCCGCGCGGGTGCCGACAGTACCCGCCGCCTCCCTCTCTTCTTCTAGCATTTCTTTTGTTTTGTAATAATACCGGTGGTACGGACATGGAATCGCCTTTAGTCCGCGAAGAAATTCCGGTTCCCAGCCAATGGCGGCAATATTTTTCATGGACATAGAATTGTCTGAGTTCGCCATTTTTTCAAGTACTTCATCAAGAATGCTTACACCATCTAAGTAAACATTCAGACCAAAGACCATATGATTCAATCCGGCAAAATCGACATGAATCCTTTCCGGTTCAACATCGAACATTTCAGCAATTCCCATACGAATGCCGACTGGAACATTACATAAGCCGACAACTTTCTTAATATTGCTGTAACGTAGGACTGCTTCCGTTACCATCCCCGCAGGATTGGTAAAGTTAACGAGCCATGCGTTTGGACACAGCTCTTCCATGTCTTTACAAATATCAAGAATAACCGGGATCGTTCTTAATCCTTTGAACAATCCGCCCGGACCGTTTGTTTCTTGACCAATCACATTGTATTTCAGTGGAATTCTTTCATCTTTTGCGCGGGCATCTAATAAGCCAACACGAAACTGAGTGGTGACAAAGTCAGCATCTTTCAACGCTTCGCGGCGGTTCAATGTTAAATGAATATCAATTGGAACTCCTGCTTTTTCCACCATGCGCTTGGCAAGGTTTCCGACTATCTTCAGCTTTTCTTCGCCTGCAGGAATATCCACAAGCCAAAGCTCGCGCACTGGTAATTCATCGTAACGTTTAATGAAACCTTCCACTAATTCAGGCGTATAGCTCGAACCTCCGCCAATTGTTACAATTTTTACTCCTTTTTTCATGAACGAACACCTCCGGATTGTTTTACAGTTTCATAAAGATCGACAAATTCAATTGCTAAGTCCCTAATCGTCATCGCATTCATTAAATGATCTTGGGCATGAACCAATAACAAAGAGACTTCCGTCTTATCCCCTCTCACTTCATTTTGGATCAAGGACGTTTGGATATGGTGTGCTTCATTTAGTGCATCGCCGGCTTCTTGTAATTTTTGGCGGGCAGCTGTGAAATCACCTTGTTTAGCTGCCATGATTGCCTCCATGGCAGAGCTTTTTCCATTGCCGCCATGTAAGATGATTTGAAAAATTATTTCTTCGAAGTTTTTCATCCGTCTCTCCCTTTTCACAAGTTGATAACAGCTAAGGGTCTAGCTCCATCCGAAAAAATTTCGGTAAAGAGGGCCGACCCTTTTTCAAATAAACACTTCTTTCAATTTACATGGATACTACATTCTTCGATGGTTCTTCCACTTGTACTTCTTGTTTCTTCAACATTTTATCGTACATCATAAAGAACGGCAGATAGATAAAGAAGTCCATTACAATGTTAAAGGCTTGCATGATAGCGCCGGAAATTGAGCCTGTTGCCAAAAAGCCGCTGATGATCGGCGGTGTTGTCCAAGGAACTGCTACACCATTTGGTCTTGCAACCAAGCCAAGGTCCATTCCAATATAGGTTGCTACAACGTTCATCAATGGAGCCAGGATAAATGGAATGACTAATAGTGCGTTCATGACAATTGGAGCTCCGAATGTAACCGGTTCATTGATTTCGAAGATACCAGGCCCTATTGCCAGTTTGCCGAGCTGTTTCAATTGTCCCGACTTTGCAAAGAATAGGAACAGGATGACCAGCCCGAAAGTTGCCCCAGAACCGCCTAAGTGAACAAAATTATCAAAGAATTGCTGTGTAATAATATGCGGCAGCGGTTTATGTGCAGCATAAGCGGCTGCGTTGTCGCCCATTGCTCCCAACCAAATCGGACCCATAACGCCGCTGACAATGTTTGCACCGTGAAGTCCACATACCCATAATAATGAAATTAACCCCTCAGCAATAATCGAGCCCCATAAAATTGTACCTAACACGCCAAGCGGTTTGCCAAGAATATCCCCAACGATATTGTGGAGGTTGCCAAAATGCGTATTTTCAATCCAAAGGCGCAGTAACCAAACAATGAAAATGACTATAAAACCTGGAATAAGCGCGACAAATGATTTCGATACTGCTGGCGGAACCCCGTCAGGCATTCTGATGACGATATTTTTCTTGACAATAAAACGATAAATTTCCGTAGATCCTAATGCTATGATCATTGCGACGAATAACCCTTTACTTCCCATCAAAGCAACCGGAATACCTCCTGTTACTTGAATCGCTTCCTTCGCACCAACCGGTATGAACGGAATTGAGAATGGAGTGGCTAGCAAGAAGGCGCAGATGGAAATAACTCCTGCTGTTACGCCATCAATTTCATAAGATTCTGCCAGCCGATACGCAATACCGAAACAGGCGATCAATCCCATCATATTGAACGTTGCATCCACCGGGTAGGCTAACTTGGTTGAAAAATCTTTACCGAATGTGTGAGCCAGCCAATCTGAATAATGCGGAAATGGCAAGTTAGCAAGAATCAGGAATACAGAACCGATAATAATCATTGGCATAGCAAGCGCGATCCCGTCCCGTAAGGCACATAGATGTTTTTGTGCTGCAAGCCTACCCGCTACAGGCATGAAATATTTTTCCATGTAATGAAATAGCTTGTTCATATGCCCCACTCCTTATTTATGATCGCTAATAAGCGTAATGGCCGTTTTTAAAACTTCAGGGCCATTACACATTCCATAGTGTACTGGATGAATAGCATCTACTGGAATTCCTCTTTCTTCGCCAAGCTTTTTCATTTGTGGCAGCAAATATCGGACTTGCGGGCCAAGCAAAAGACAATCTGCTTGATCAATATGATTTCTTACTGAATCGGCACTTTCCGCCCAGATTTTGCATTCAAGCCCTTGCTCTTCCGCTGCTTTCTGCATTTTTGCTACTAATAGACTTGTAGACATCCCTGCTGCACAACATAATAAAATATTCATTTGGTTGGTTCAGCCTCCTAATGATCGGTATTCTTGACTTGCTCTTGTTGTCTTCATTGTATTTTAAAAGCACTTACATTTACACCTATCCTTTTTCCGTTGTACAACGGAAATGATTGTTCGGAATTTACCGAAAATTATTTTTACATAAAAATAGAACCAGCTAGTCGCTGATCCTGTCACTTTTCCTTATAAGATCTTCAGCAAACCGCAATACTTCTTTTCCGTTAAAAGTTCCATAATATGCCGTATCAATCACGCCTAGTGGAATTCCTCTTTTATCACATAGTTTCTTAAATTCTGGAAACATATAGCGGACTTGGGGACCAAGCAAAAGACAATCCGCTTTACTCATTTCCTTGTTCACAGAATCAATCGGCACAGCCCAGATGTGATATGGAAGATTTTGCTCTAAGGCACTTTTCTTCATTCTGGAAACTAATAAGCTCGTCGACATCCCCGCTGAACAACATAATAAAATATTCATCTATTTCCTCCATTAGTTGAAAAAACAGCTTCCAGCTCTTTGTAAGTTTTACATTTGATTAACTGCTGTACTACTTGATAATTATCAATAAGTTCGACTAAATAATCATACATGGTTTGCAGCTCATTCCCGCTATTCTTCTCCACACTTAATAAACAGATAAATTGAACTCTCTTCCCGCCCCAGTCAATCGGTTTCTTCAACGTGCAAATCGTCCAAAAGGTTGTGTCTGTTTGGGGAATCACAGGATGAGGAATCGCAACAAAATTTCCATAGCTTGTTGGCGGTAGTTCTTCCCTTTTTAACACACTTGCTAAAAAATCATCTTCCACAAGCCCAAAAGACTTCAGCTGCTTGCACAAGAAGTTCAAAACGTCTTCCCTCTTTTCAAAATCCTTTTGTAGAAACGTTAATTCTTCTTTCATATACGGAAGATTTTGAACAGGTTGTCCGGTTAGCATCATTTCAATTTTTTTAAAATCCTCGCCCCCTAAAATGGTATTAACTTGAATAACCGCAACTGGAAGATCTGTTGGAATCGAAATGGTACTAAGAATGAAATCAATTGTCTGGAGTGCAACTTGATTTAGATTGTAATAATCCGTTGTCCCGGCAATTACCACTTGATCACCGAACTTTGAATAGATTTTAGAAGCTAGCAGTCGGGCACTGCCAACACCAGACGCACAAACGATTAAGCATCTTTTTACCTTTCTGCTGCTTTTTGCATTTTCAATTGCTGCACCAAAATGCAACGCTAAATAGCCAATTTCATTCTCATTGATTTCAATTCCCAATTCCCGCTTAATTACCATACTTGCAATCACAGCTGCCTGGAAGGCTGCCGGATATTTGCATTTGATTTCCTCAAGTAAGGGATTTTGCAAATTAATCCCATACTGATAACGATGGATGGCAGGTTTTAAATGAAGGCAGATGGCCACGTACAATTCCTGATCATCTTTAATTCCCAATTTAAGTTCACGATCAATCGTTTCAAGGATTTTAGTAACAACACCATCAATCTCTTGATCAATCAACTCATGAATCGTATGTTCATCCAACTGTAACTCTGTTACCATTTTCGTTCCAAGCAAATGGATTGTAATATAACCTACTTCTGTTTCAGGAAATTGAACAGCTAATACATTTTCAAGTTCTATGATGATTTCCTTAGCTACTTTATATTGTTTTTCCTTTTTTAGTTTAAGTAAATCGTGATGATATATCGTTACATACTTTTCAGAATTGATCCGATGATAGGCAATGGCGATATGAATAATCAGGTTATTTAAACCTATGTCGGAGAGTCTGATATTGTGTGTGTTAATCCGCTCCACGATCACGTTTCGGATCATTGTTAAATGTTCTTTTGAAATAATAGGCAAATCGGTGTGGGATAAACTGATGTCACTTTTAATTGTTTGAAGGAGATGGTCGGCCATGCATAAACGCAGCTTAAACTCGTCGCCTTTTACCTTCAGCCGAAATTCGGGCGTTTTTCAAGTGTAATTCCATAACGCCCGAAAATCGTCTTTACATCTTTTAGGTCATTCTGCAGTGTAGATCGGCTGATATAGAGTTCATCTGCTAAACTATCAAGTTTAATGTAATTTTCTGCAAGTAAGAGACGTTTCAAAATATAGTGGACGCGGTCCTCCGGCATAATTGGCATCTCTTCGTTTTCTTTTTCCTGTTCGACAATTCCGTACAAAAGCTTGCGAAAATTCTGTTCGTCATGAAGTACAAGCTCATATCCGGTTCCCCTAATTGATTTAATCGAGGCTCCGTACTCTTTGACAATCGTCTCTAGTTCTTTTATATCATTCCTAACAGTTCTTGACGTTACCGCTAGAACCTTCGCCAAAAACTCACTTGTCACCGCTGTTTCCGCTTTCAACAAGTGTCGCAATATTACAGTCATTCGAGGATTCAGCACACCCCATCCCCCCCTTTAAACAGAAAAATCTATATCTATTGTAGCTGCTTCTGGATAAACTACGCAAAAAATTACTCATGATAAAAACACTTTTTAATGGCATTCTATAAATTCATAGGGATATTCTACCATTGTGTTTTTTCAAAAAAATACCGCGCTTCTATTAAATAAAAGGCTATTTTCTATTCTTATACTAAAACAATAGAATCCGGCAGATCTACTGATGTCAAGATTGCTGTTTCTCGTACTCTCATGATGTTATAAGATGAATAATTCATGACTTCATCGTCCAAATATGCTGGATGGCACATAATTTCGACTGTTTGTCCATCCGCTACTCTTTCAGGTAATTGGTTAAAATAATCATCGCTTATGGTTTCCCCGTAAAAGTCCTCGAAGAATACATCTGTAAAAGGTTTAACCCCTTCTACTCTGTTTTCGGTCAATCTGACAGGCAAATCATATTGATTGGCAAGTTTTCGAATAACAGAGTGGAATTCCTTTATCCCATGAACATGATGGTGGCTATCCAAATGAGTCGGCACTAATCCCGATGCCAAAAATGCTTCAATCTGTGCTGTCCATTCGCGCTCCAAATCGGTTAAATTGATATCATAATCTTCTTGGATCTGGTTTAGCCGTTTAAAATTACCGTTCTCATTGATCAGGCTCGGAACATCTTTTAACAGCGGTTTACCGCAAGTTACTACTAAATGAATCCCCACTTGTAATGTAGGATTTTCTTTTGCCAATCGGGTCGCATGGGTCGTTCCCGGCATATTCATCATCATCGTCGCTGAATTAACAATTCCTCTTTTATGACAATCAATAATTCCATAATTGACTCCCCTCGAGTAACCAAAATCATCGGCATTTACGATTAATTTAATCATCATCTGCACTCTCCTTAAAGATCGGGAAATCCTATGCTTAAAAATTCTTTAACTTTAATTATATAATTAAAGCATTTTCATCTTCATGCAAAAAATTTCCGCTGGTTAACGGAAATTTTTAATATAAGGCTCTGTTATTGTTCATTGTTGTTTTTCAGCAGGGTACTCACTTAATCGGAAAAATTCCGCTTTTTTTTATAAAATAGCGATTAGACAAAGAAATAGGCGGAGGTTTTCC